>CAZBFD010000022.1:0-16291 GCA_964491055.1 uncultured Eubacterium sp. | reverse complement strand
ACTTTACGCCGGAAGAGATAAGGTATCTTATCGATCTCTCGCATGAGCTCAAGGCGAAGAAGAAGTCCGGCGAGATAGGGCATCTGCTTGAGGGCAAGACTATCTGCCTGATGTTTGAGAAGACGTCGACAAGGACAAGGTCTTCATTTGAGGTCGCGATGAATGACGAGGGCGGGAACGCTGTGTTCCTCGGCCCGAATGATTCTCAGGTCGGGAAGAAGGAGTCCATAGAAGACTCGGCGAAGGTCCTCGGGAGGATGTTCGACGGAATAGAGTACAGAGGCTTTGACCAGAAAGTGGTGGAAGACCTCGCGAAGTACTCCGGAGTCCCGGTATGGAACGGGCTCACAGACGTTGATCACCCGACTCAGATAATTGCGGACCTTATGACGATCGAGGAACACGTCGACAAGCCTCTTAAGGACGTTAAAGTCGTGTTCTGCGGGGACGTCAGGAACAATATGGCGTATGCATGGATGTACGGCTGTGCCAAGATGGGCATGCACTTCGTCGCGTACGGACCGAAGGAGCTCGCCGAGCAGATCGATAAAGACGTGCTCGAGAAAGTCGGGAAAGTCGCTTCTGAGACTGGGGCTGTCATAGAAGTGAGCTCGGATCCCGCGTCTCTTAAGGACGCGGATGTGCTCTACACTGATATCTGGGCGTCCATGGGTGAAGAAGAGCAGATACCGGAGAGAGTCAAGCTGCTCACTCCGTACAGAGTCACGATGGACATGCTCGCGAGCACGGAAAACGAGCACGTGATATTCATGCACTGCCTGCCTTCATTCCACGACTTCAACACCAGGATGGCGGCCGAGCAGATCAAGCTCGGATACGATATCCGTGAAGTAACGGACGAAGTGTTCAGGTCAGAACACTCAAAGGTCTTTGACGAGGCGGAGAACAGGATGCACAGCATCAAGGCGATAATAGTCGCGACGCTGGTATAAGGAGAAATCATGAGACAGGATCTTAAGAAGGAAAGAAGCCGTATGCTGCTCATGGACAGTGCGTATGAGCTGTTCACGGACATCGGCTTCCACAAGACGACGATCGCGATGATATCAAAGCATGCTGGGCTCGGCAAGGGGACATTCTACCTGTATTTCAGGGATAAGGAGGATATCCGCGACGCTATTATCGTGCAGAGATCGGCAAAGATCCTGCAGGATGCCATGGAGAAGCTCGAGCCGGACAGGCAGAGCATGAAATTCTATGACAGGCTTATTAAGCTGACTGACTATATCATTGATTACTTTACAGAAAACAAGAAGGAATTCGGCTTTATTTCCAAGTCGCTCAGTTCCTGCCTTCTTGAAGTCAGCGATGATGAGCCGGGCTCGGTCCAGCTGTTTGACCTGGAGGAGTTCATCCGCGGGCTGCTCAAGAAGAGCAATGTCGTGCTCAAGGATCAGCGTATGTTCGTCTATACCGTGATCGAGCTGGTCAACTCGACATGCCTCAGCCCGATCGTGGCAGGAGTGCCGGTCACGATGGACGAGTACAAGCCGTTCCTTTACCACACACTTAAGCTTCTTACAGACGATCAGGTGGTTTCAGAGTAAGCAAATCTCCGAAAGGTGCCTGCCCCCTTTAGGAGGATGAATGTACTGGAGATACGAAAACCTCCGAAAAGGGATTGTCCCTTTTTGGAGGTTTTCTTAAGAAATCTTAATTTCTGACTTGCATTAGCCGGGATATAAGGTATAATTGATATGTAAAGGGGGAAAGGGATTAGTCCATTGGAGGACTGATTTTTTATGTTCGGAAATAAAGCTGTAAATAAGCTCCTTGCACTTATTGTGGCGCTTGTATATATTCTTATCGCGCTTTCTGCGTTCTCGTTCAAGGTGTATGCGACTGATGTGGAGCAGGAGATTGAGCGTGAAGCCGCGGAAGAGAAAATGGATAATCTGACCATGCGTGAGGCGGTGGACCTGGTGAGTATTCATGAGGCTGTCGACACTGTCGGGATCAGTATGGCGCGGCAGGTCGTGAATGAGTATGAGCGTGAGCAGGAAGATAAGCGTATCGAGGAAGAAAAGAAAAAGGCGGCAAAACGCAAGGCTGAGATAGCAAAAGCCCAGGCGGAGCAGCGCTGGAATGAGCTGGTTCGTATTGCTAAGGAAAATACAGACAAGACAGGAAGAAACACCGGCTGGAGCGGGCGCAGGCTCTCAAGCGGCGCTGGAACGATCTCGGGTCCGTCAGGTAAGGAGACCTATTACAATCTCAACATGAGTGTGTGCGTGAACGTTATGAGACGGATGGGATTCTCCGAAGAGGAGTATCCATATGAAGTACGCTCTGACGGCGTCAAAACACTCGGCGGGCTTGTCATGGTCGCCGCGAATCTTGGACTCAGGCCAAGGGGGTCTTTGATCGAGACTTCCGTAGGCCCTGGGATCGTAGTGGACACCGGTGGATTTGCCAAGAGAAATCCGAAGCAGCTGGATATTTGCGTTGCTTGGTAAAGTTATATATTTGCGTCACCTTGTTAAGGTGGCGCTTTTTTAATATAAAACAGGAGAGATCGTATGAAGAACCGGAAAAGTATCAATTGCGGGATCTTGTTTACGATGATCGCGCTGCTTATACTTGTGACTGCATTAGCAGTGCCAGTATATGCGGAAGATGAGACAGGGCTGGATACAGCGACCCTGGACGGCTTCAAAATGACACTGAAAGATTATGCTCAGCCGTATGATGCAGGGATCAAGCTGCCGGGCGGTGCTACCATAATTGTAAAAAGCGACAGCGGCCTGCAGGTCGTGGGGAAACAGGGAGCAGCTGCTCAACCAGTCGGGATCATCGTCGACGGCGACCTGACGATCAAGGGAGCCGCCATGCTTGTGATCGAAGGAGACAACGGCGCTGACGGTATCCAGGCAGCCGGAAACCTCCAGATCGGAGATGGAAAGGATCCGGCAAAGGGCATCCAGCTATGATCCTTCATATAAAGCGAAGATGATCAAGGGATCATATAAAGTCACGAAGCCGGAGAACAGCACGGTCAATATCGCGAGCATCCCGGGAAGCGTCCACAAATACATGTACGTAGAGAGCTTCTATAATAAGAAGAGCACATCAAAGCCTGCTGTGAAAGTAGAGCTTACGGCATCCAAAAAAGCGAACAAGGCGACTATTTCAAAGACAACAAGAAAGATCAGCTACAAGAAGCTGAAGAAGAAGGCTGTGAGCTTCAAGATCAACGCGAAGGTCAAGGAGAAAGCAAAGATAACATACAAGAAGATCTCCGCTCCTAAGAAGGCGAAGAAATATATCAAAGTCTCCTCAAAGGGGAAAGTAACGGTGAAGAAAGGCCTTAAGAAGGGGAAATACAAGGTCAAAGTGAATATCACTGCCGCTGCCACGAAGCATTACGCAAAGACAGTGACAAAAAAGACAATTAATATTATAATTAAATAGCAAAGAAAAGGAGGTAAGGGTATGAGAAAAGTAAGACTGATATCGGCGGTTTTGATCGTGGCCATGCTCGCAGGGTGCATGGCGGTGCTCGCCTCATGCAGCTCTAAGAAGGAAGAAGAGCAGCCGAAGACTCTTGAGGAATATCTTCAGGCGTCTGAGAGTGGGATGGGTGAGCTCCAGAAGATAAACGAATCACTCTCCAATGAGAATATGGAGGGCAGTATCGAAGTCAAGGAGAACGCGATCACGATGACCATGACGCTCACACAGAGCATCGACAAAAAGTATTTTGATAAGATGGAAGAGGCACTGGACGACATGCTCGAGAAACAGGGCGACTCGTTCAGGGACGCGGTGAACAGTCTGGAGGAAGAAGCTGAGATAAAAGGGGTAACGATGGAATTCGTTCTTCTTAACGCAGACGGGACTGAGATCTGCAGGAAGACACTATAAAGCGGAGGTGTGCTGATGAAAAAGATACAGATCTTTTCACTTGTTTTAGGAGCAGCTGCTCTTGTTGCAGGAGCCGCGGTTTATACTGCAGCAAAGTTCGCAGGGAGAGATGCCTCTTCAAGGCATGATGCTGAAGGCCGCCTGCTTGAAGGACCAGTTGCGCCGGATACGGATGCTGCTGATGAGCAGGAAGTGAAGCCTGAAGAACCTGAGCAGGAAGAGCCTGAGAAGAGTTCTGAAGAGGAACCAGCTGCAGCGCCGGCTGCAGAAGCTGAGTTTGTGGATTATGCTGCAAAGGCACCGGAGAAAGCACCGGAGAAAGCTCAGGAAGTGCATGAACCATTGGATCTGGAACAGTACATGTATATTAACCCGGAGAAAATGGAAAGCCTGAACGTTGTAAAAGACAGCTTCGCTGCTGAGGGAGTGAAGACAGATATTTCGTTCACGGATAACACAATGTTCTTTGACTTCGTCATGACAGATGTCGACGACGAGAAGACAGAGGAAGCTCTTAAGCCTGATCTGGAAGCGTTCCTTAAAGACCAGACAGAGGTGTACACAAACATCGTAAAGCAGCTTGAGGAAGACAGCGGTTTTGATGATATCAAGATGATCGTGATCTTCATGGATGCAAACGAGAACGAGATCGTTTCAGGACACTACGATGAGACAGGGAAGACCATGTAATACATGATCACACAAGTGAATCAAAAGATTGACTGCAGAGAAAATGCCTCTGCAGTCTTTTTTTGTCTTATCGTAGTAAAAGTTATAGAGAAATACTACTAAATAGTAAGTGTAAGCATTCGCTTTTTGGAAACCATAGATAGTTTTATAGAGAAATGATGCTAAAGGGCAGACATACATACTTGATTTTTGGAAGCTATTTGAAGTTTTATAGAGAATTGTTAGCAAATAAAACAGTAGTGTGTTATACTGATGTTAGTCTTGACTAACTCGAGCAAATGTGGTATAGTAATTAATGACTAAAGGTCAGTTTTTATCCGAAGGGTATAGACTGCATGGATTTTGATGGTTCAGAGCCATGACGATCTGTGATGGTAAAGAGCCATGATGACATTTGATGGTAAAGAACCATAATGACTGGATTTTGATAGCTATATCCGGGGAGGCGAGTTAGCGTATGGGTGCAGGAAAGCGTCCTGGACTTGGAAACAGAATTGATATAGGCAGCAAGGTCGTCAAGGCGAGGTTCCTTATCCTTATAGTGTGCCTGGCGCTTCTGATACCGTCGGCGATCGGGTATTTCATGACGCGTGTGAATTATGACATGCTCACGTATCTTCCTGACAGTATGGAGACCATAAAAGGGCAGAATGTACTGATGGATGAGTTCAACAAGGGCGGGTTCACTCTGATCGTTGTGGAGGACATGCAGCCTGAGGACGTCAATAAGATGGCGTCCAGGATAAAGCAGGTCGAACACGTCGAGACAGTGCTGAACTTTGACGAGATAGTCGATCCGTCGGTGCCGCAGGATCTGTATCCGGAGAATATTCGGGAGCAGTTCAAGAATGAAGACGCGACGATGATCGCCGTGTTCTTTGATACTTCGACGTCGGACGAGGGCTCGATAAACGCGGTGAACGAGATCAGGAAGATCGTGTCGAAGACGTCATACGTATCGGGCATGACGGCGCTCGTATGCGACCTTAAGAACATCGCGGAGACTGAAGAGCCGAAATATATAGTAATCGCGGCTTTGCTCTGCCTTATTGCGATGATGCTCCTGCTCGACTCGTATGTGATACCTTTCATATTCTTCGCGAGCATCGGGATGGCGATCGTGTACAACCTCGGGTCGAACCTGTTCCTTGGTGAGATCGCGTACATAACAAAGGCGATCGCGGCTGTGCTCCAGCTCGGAGTCACGATGGACTACTCGATATTCCTGTGGCAAAGCTATACCGAGAACCTGGAGACAGAGCCTGACCACAAGAAGGCGATGGCTGAAGCGATAAACAAAACGCTCGTTTCCGTAACGGGAAGCTCCATAACGACTGTCGCAGGGTTCATAGCTCTTTGCTTCATGTCATACACGATTGGAGTAAATCTCGGGATCGTCATGGCGAAAGGCTGCATTATCGGCGTGATCGCAAGCGTCACCGTGCTTCCGTCGCTCATACTTCTGTTCGACAAAGTGCTGATGAAGACGAGGCATAAGCCGCTCATGCCGAATATGGAAAAGATCGCGCATCTGCTTACGTCGAAGCCGGCAGTGATCGTAGTATTATTCTTCCTGCTCGCAGGACCTGCGGTATGGGGATACCTTCACATGCAGACGAGCTACGACTTAAGTGCTTTGTTCATGGGGCCGCACGGCTTGTCGTACGAGCATGCTCCTTATCTCAGAGCGAATGAGAAGCTTAAGGAGGACTTCGGGATCGGCTGCACGCACATGATAATAGCGGACAGCAGCCTGAGCCAGAAGGACGGCTATGACATGTGTAAGGAAGTCGGGGAAGTGGAAGGAGTAAAGCACGTGCTCGGAGTCGATGCTTTCCTCGACCCGTCCGTACCCCGCGATATACTCCCGGACAGGATAACTGATACGCTGATGTCGGACAAGCACCAGCTGATCCTTGTGAACTCGGAGTATGACGTATCTACCGACGAATGCAACGAACAGGTAGATGTCATAAAAGAGATAATACATAAATATGATCCGGGCTCATCTGTGATAGGTGAGGGGCCTGCGACGAAGGACCTTATCGATTTAACGAGCACTGACTTCAGGAACGTGAATATCATATCGATCGGGGCTGTGTTCCTGATCATATTCCTGGTGCTCAAGTCATGGACGCTCCCGATCATACTGATCCTCGTGATCGAGTTTGCTATATACGTAAATATCGGGATACCGGGATACACCGGTGTCATTATCCCATTCATAGTTCCGGTATGCATAAGCACGATCCAGCTTGGATCAACAGTTGACTACGCGATACTGATGTCGACGAGGTACAAGACAGAAAGAATGGCTGGGAAGGCGAAGCGTGATGCCATGGAGATCGCGGTCGCGACTTCAATACCATCGATAATCGTAAGTGCGATAGGATTTTTCTCGGCTACTTTCGGAGTCGGAATGTATTCTGATATAGGAATGGTAAGCACGCTGTGCAACATGATGGCGCGCGGAGCTATCATAAGCATGATCACAGTAATAATTGCTCTGCCGTCGTTCCTGATGGTGTTCGACGGGCTGATCACAAGGACGACCAGCGGATTGAAAGAGCTTGCAGTCACTGATAACGGAGGTAAGGCAAATGAAGCATGACAAGGCAAAGACTTTGAGAAGGGCAAAGGCTAGAAGGAATGTTCTTAAGGTGTGCGTCATAGCGTCGATCTCGCTTTTGCTCGTGGTCGGGCTGGTTTTGATCAAAAACGCCCCGGCGAAGATCGAGGAGCTTACCGAACAGAGTGACATGTCGTATGCCGAGGTCGCGAAAAAGACCCAGGACTCGGTGGAGAGCTCGTTCCCGGACATCACACTTAAGTCGGACGATGCGGAAAAGCTCAGGAAAGACGAGACGGTGTACGTTATCATGGACGCTGACGGGAATGAGACGGAGCGCGTCGTGAGCGAATGGCTGAAGAACCCTGAGAAGCTGGACACGATCAAAGACAAGACGAAGCTAAAAGACATCCGGAACACGAACGGTGACGAGAAGTTCGAGCAGGACGGCAAAAAAGTCGTCTGGGCGGCCGGCGGAAACGACATAAAGTACACGGGTGAGAGCGACGCCGACCTTCCTGTTAGCGTTGAGGTCACATATTACCTTGACGGCGAACAGGTGTCGGCCGATGAGATCGCAGGGCAGAGCGGAGACGTGGAGATCCACTTTGATTACGGCGTGAACGCAAGAGACCGCGTGACGTCCGACGGCTCAGGCTACGACCTCACACATCCGTACATCATGGCAAGCGGAGTCGTGCTGGATAACGACAAGTTCAGCGACGTGGAGGTGTCCACGGGGCGCGTGCTTAATGAGAGTGGTTCGTCTGTCTGCCTCGGGATCGCGCTTCCTGGGATGCAGGACAACCTTGCGCTCGACAAGGATATGATCGACATCCCGGAGTCAGTCGTGATCAAAGCCAACACGACCGATTTCAAGATCGACGGCACTTACACAGTAGCTCTTACGGGGCTCTTCGAAAACATCGATGCGGATACTGACGACATTACGGACAAGCTGGATGAGCTCGAGTCAGGGCTCGGGAAGCTGTCAGACGCGTCGACAAAGCTCGTGAAAGGCAGCAAACAGCTCTCAAAGGGAGCAGACAAGCTGTCGGACGGGACATCATCACTTGCTTCAGGAACTTCCAAGCTCAACAAGAGCAGCAAGAAGCTTGCGGATGGAGTTAAAAAACTCAAGAACGGATCAAAGAAGCTTGCTTCCGGGACATCCGCGATTAAAGAAGGAACGGAAGCTGCCGAGAAAGGCGCGAACCAGATCTCGGCCGGACTTGATCAGCTTTCAGGAAACAGCGAGGCACTGAACCAGGGGACTCAGCAGATAGAGTCGTCAGTGTTTGCGAGCGCGACAACACAGCTCCAGGCGATGCTCGTCGCAGGCGGCATGCCGGAAGAGCAGGCAGAGAAGTACGTGCTCACGCCGTCGTCATATGCCGACGTGCTGGCAAAGCTGTCAGAAGCACTTCCTGATTATAAAGAGGCGTTCGGCCAGGTCAAGGGCTCGCTCGATTCAGTAGAGAAATACGTTGGCAGCGTCAAGACATACACCGACGGAGTGGACCAGATCGCTGCCGGAGCAGACCAGCTGTCATCAAGTATGGGAAAGCTAACAGAAGGAGCCAAGGCAGTGGACGAAGGAGCAGGGCAGGTATACGGCGGGCTCAAGAGCCTGTCAGGAAAGATGCCGGAGCTCAAGAAGGGCATAAGCCAGCTAAACAGCGGCGCGCAGCAGATCGACAGCGGCGCGGGCCAGCTCGCTGCCGGGTCAGACAAGCTTTCATCAGGTATCGCAAAGTTCGATAAAGACGGCATAAAGAAACTCACTGGCGAGCTCGACACAGACGAGATCACCGATACACTCGGCCGCCTCGAAGCGATCTCAAAAGCTTCAGGAAAGAAACACTTCATGGGAGGCTCCCCGAAGAACATCCAGGGCGAAAGCAGGATCATCTTCAAGACCGGAGCAGTAGAATAAATCATAGGAGCTCTTAAAAGAAGTTCCGAAAAAGCTCCGAAAGGGGACTGTCCCTCTTCGGAGATGTGAGCAAAAAAGAACCGGCTGGCGGTCGCCGTCAGCCGGATTTCTTATGCTTTCAAGTGCTTTCAGTTAGTTAGTGTCGGTATGTATCGGTTAGTCCTCGATCTTCTTGAACTGTCCCTTAGGTGAAGCGCATACCGGGCACGCATAGCTTGCAGGAAGGTCTTCCCATTTTGTTCCTGCAGGAACTCCGTTGTCAGGATCGCCCTTTGCTTCATCATAGACATATCCGCACATCATGCATTTGTACTTTGCCATTTCAGTACCTCCATAAATGCTTCTTGAGTGTTATCCTGATTCCATTATCATTGATTATGGAGAATAAAGCAAGTCATATTTTTATTGCATTTCAAGTCGGAGGTCGATGTATGTCTTCAGGAAGTCTGCGGTGCCTTCGATCCCGAACCTGCTGCTGTTGATGGAGATGTCGTAATTACGCGAATCGCCCCATTTTGTCTCGCAGTAGTGGTTGTGGTAGCTCTTTCGGCGCTTGTCCACCTCACGGATCATTTCCATCGCGTCTTCCTCGTTCAGGCCGAACTGGCGCATGATCTGGAGGACTTTCGCGTCGTAATCACCTAAGACGAAGATTTTGATCGCGTTGTCGTATTCCTTAAGGACCTCCTCGGCACACCGCCCCACGACGACAAAAGACTCGCCGAGGTCTGCATGCTCTTTGATGAAGTCGAACTCGAGGTGGGCGATCGCGTCCTGGAGCGAGCTCGAGAATCCGTGCACTGTGCGTGACAGGAACACGTTGACCGGCCGCTCCTCATAGTTTTCCATCTCTTCGTAGTCGATGTCGTACTCCTCTGAGACTTTCTTCAGGAGGTCGCGGTCATACAGCGGAATGCCGTAGTACTCCGCCAGGCGCTCGCCGATGATGTGGCCGCCGGACCCGAGCTCACGGCCGATCGTGATTATCAAATTCTCTCTGTTCATTTCCATTTCTCCTTTGCAGCAAAAGCTCCGGAAAGCTCCGAAAAGGGACTGTCCCTTTTCGGAGGTACCTTTAGGCAGCCAGCAGGAAGTAGCGGATGTATATCATTACTATTGCTATAAGTATCACCATTATGGTCGCAGGCACGGCGGCTTTGCAGTATTTCTTCCAGGTTATGATGTAGCCGTGGCGTGCGGCGACGGAGATTCCGACTACGTTTGCGGATGCGCCGATCGGGGTGGCGCTGCCGCCGATGTCGGTTCCGATGGAGAGTGCCCAGGCGAGTGGTGCGAGTGGCATTCCTTCTACATGGGCGAGCATTTTGATCACCGGGATCATGGTCGCAGCGAACGGGATGTTATCGACGAAGGCGCTAGCGATCGCTGAGATCGCAAGGACGAGCACGACTGTAAGGAATGCGTGGCCGCTGCTCATCTTCGCGATCGCGCTTGCGATCAGGTTGAGCACGCCGACGTTCTCGAGGCCGCCGACCACCATGAAGAGGCCGATGAAAAAGTATATCGTCTTCATATCTATCTTGTGCAGGAGCTCTTCTGCATGTTTTCCGACGGAGATCAGCGACGCGATCCCGATCAAAACCCCGATGGTCGCGACGGTGAGGTGAGTGTATTCGTGTGTCACGAGCAGGATCACAGCGGCACCGAATATGAAGCAGGACACGATAAAGGCTTTTTTATCTTCGATCGCATCAGAAGGCTCCGGATACTCGATCGGAGCATCGGGTTTTTGATGTATCTTGTGGGACTTCATCTTCACGAGG
This sequence comes from uncultured Eubacterium sp., assembly GCA_964491055.1. Classification (GTDB taxonomy): domain Bacteria; phylum Bacillota; class Clostridia; order Peptostreptococcales; family Anaerovoracaceae; genus Aminicella. The sequence goes on along the minus strand of CAZBFD010000022.1, from coordinate 5,427 downwards.
AGCCGCTTGTGGTAGCCTGCATAGAACAGTGCGATGGATGCGAGCAGGGCGACTAATGCGATCGGGCCTGTGTTCAGGATGAAATCGGTGAAGCCGAACCGGAGAGTCGTACCGATGATGATATTTGGCGGGTCGCCGCACATCGTCGCCGAGCCGCCGAGGTTCGCGCAGAAGATCTCCGCGATGATCATCGGGACCGGGTCGAACCGGAGAAGCCTCGCGAGCTCGACCGTTACAGCCGCGAGGAACATGATGACAGTGATGCTGTCTATGAACATCGCAAGAACGCTCGACATCACCATGAATGCGATGAAGAGCGGTATAACGCGGTAGTTCAGGGCTTTTGCGATAGTCAGGCAGAGCCAGCGGAAGAAGCCGGCCTTCGCCATAGCCTCCACCATGATCATCATGCCGGATATGAATACTATCGTAGCCCAGTTGATGCCGGCCTCGAGGTCGAGGGCTTTTCGCTGGTACCAGAAGTCAGGGTTTATGAACTCATCAAAACCCATTATGTCCCAGAGCCCCTCGTAGTCTCTCATCATCATGCCGACCACGATGATGAGCATCGCGGCGCCGCAGAAAAGCGACACCTGATGACGCTCGAACTTTTCCGAGAGGATGCCCACGAACATCAATATGAAAATGCTGATTGCTGTTATCTGAGCGATTAGCTGCATTGTTTCCTCCATTAAATCACAGAATGCTATTCTCTCACAAAGCCGGCTGGATGTCAAGAAATGAAAACAGGCACGGGCGTGGGTGAGGGGATGCATAGCAGCATGTAAATGGCAGCAAAAAAGAGGAACACGGACGATGTCGTTTGCGATCCTCTTTGATCTTACTTTATTTTGCCTGTTCGAGGTACTTCTTTACTTCCTCAATGAATGTCTGGCCGATATCGCTCATGATGTTGTGCTTCTTTGTGATATAGCCGATCGTCATGGTGGCATTCTTATGGTTCCTGTCCTCCTTGAACGGGATCGCAACGTAGTCGCTTCCGTTAAGCTCTTCGCAGATGATGCCGGAGCAGAGGGTGTAGCCGTTCAGGCCGACCATGAGGTTAAGCATCGTCGCGCGGTCGGTCGCCTTGATCGTACGAGGATACTCGTTCTCACCGAGGATCTCCTCCGCAAGGTACAGTGAGCTCTGCTCGCCCTGCTCGAACGACAGGCACGGATAATCCTTGAGCATGCTCATGCTGATCGCTGCCTTCCCGGCGAGAGGGTGGTCCTTCCAGAGATACACATAAGCCCTGCAGTCGATCAGCGGTGTGAACTCGAGGTCGTTATCGCGGAGCATCTTGCTGATTATCTTCTTGTTGAAGTCGCTCTCAAACAAAACCCCGATCGCGCTCCTCAGCTTCCCGACGTCGGAGATGACTTCGCTCGTTTTTGTCTCGCGGATCGCAAAATCAAAGTTCCTGGTATCGTATTTCTTTACAGTCTCTACGAATGCCTTGGTTATAAATGAATAATGCTGTGTAGATACAGCGAATTTCCTGCGTATGTTGCTTTCTCCAGTGTACTTGTCCTTGAGGAGCTCGTACTGCTGATAGATCTGGCGGGCGGAAACAAGGAAGTCGGCGCCCTCATTTGTAAGCTCGACCCCGCGGCTTGAGCGGCGGAAGATCGTGATGCCGATCTCTTTCTCCAGGTCCTTCATCGCAAGAGTCAGAGACGGCTGAGAGATGAACAAAGCCTCTGCCGCCTTGTTCATCGAACCTTTTTCAGAAATAGTCAATGCGTATAGTAACTGCTGCAGTGTCATGGATGTCTCTCCTTTACTGGTACGGCTGCCATATTATATTGTCAACGCCTTAATGATATAATGTTTACAATTCAATGTCAATGCGTTCAGCAAATAAAAAGCCTGATACTTATAGGAATTTATGATAGTGTGCTGATTGCACACCTTTCATGTGACAATAGTGCTCTAAAAGAGCTCCGAAAAGAGCTCCGGAAAGGGACAGTCCCTTTTCGGAGCATCTTTTAAGAACTCTTAATTTGACAAGGCGTGGGGAGTAGTGTAAAATTATACATAATTTTTAATAAGAATAAGTATTAACTGGTTTTTGAAGGGGAGTTTTTTATGGAAGAAAAGTAGAAATCGTTTATTCCTGAGGGTTATGTCAATAACACGACGAGTGTCATAGCTCTGGTGGTCGTGGTTTTGATCGTGGTCGCCGCGAAGTTCATGACAACACCTGAGAGTGTCCAGCAGTCTGCATGGTCGCTTCTCCCGGCTGTTATTGCTATTACTCTTGCGCTTATCACAAAGGAGGTATACAGCTCGCTGTTTGCCGGGATCCTTTCTGGTGCGCTGTTATACACCGGATATGCATTTGAGGGTACGATAAATCACATATTCCAGGCTATGGTGGGATACACTGACGAGAATGACGTGTTCATCAGCGGAACTCTCACAGATTCATACAATATGGGTATCCTGATATTCCTGGTCATCCTCGGGGCGATGGTCGCTGTAATGAACAAGGCGGGCGGCTCCGCGGCGTTCGGGAAGTGGGCATCGGAGCACATAAGGTCAAAAGCCGGCGCAGAGCTTGCTACTATCGCACTTGGCTGCCTGATCTTCGTGGACGACTATTTCAACTGCCTGACAGTTGGAAGCGTTATGCGTCCTGTAACTGATAAGTTCAAGGTCTCAAGGGCAAAGCTCGCGTATCTTATCGACGCGACAGCTGCTCCTGTCTGCATCATTGCGCCGATCTCATCGTGGGCGGCTGCGGTGTCAGGATTCGTTGAGGGAGAGAACGGACTTGCTCTCTTCATCAAAGCCATTCCGTACAACTTCTATGCTTTGTTCACTATCGCGATGATGATACTTCTCGTAGTGATGAAGACAGATTTCGGGCCAATGGCTATAAATGAAGCAAACGCTGAGAACGGCGACCTTTATACAGTAAAAGACAACAACATGAAATTAGAAGAGTCTGACCCTGATGCAAAGGGCACAGTGCTTGACCTGGTACTTCCTGTGATCTCACTTGTTATCTGCTGCGTGATCGGCATGATCTGGACCGGCGGATTCTTCGGAGGAGAGAACTTCATCGACGCGTTCTCGAACTGCGACGCTTCCGTAGGCCTTGCGGTGGGTTCGTTCTTCGGACTCATCATCACACTGGTGCTCTATCTTATAAGAAGAGTGCTTTCATTTGAGGAATTCATGGGATGCATTCCTGAGGGATTCAAGGCAATGGTACCTGCTATCATGGTTTTGACATTCGCATGGACACTTAAGGCAATGACAGATTCCCTCGGCGCAAAAGATTTTGTTGCCGGGATCATCCAGAACAACGCGGCCGGGTTCGCGTGGGCGCTCCCTGCGATCATCTTCCTGATCGGCTGCGGCCTTGCGTTCGCGACAGGAACATCATGGGGAACATTCGGTATCCTCATTCCTATCGTTGTAAGCGCGTTCCAGGAGTCAGATCCACAGCTGATGCTCGTAGCGATCTCAGCCTGCATGGCCGGCGCTGTATGCGGCGACCACTGTTCACCGATCTCAGATACAACTATCATGGCGTCAGCCGGAGCTGTATGCAACCACGTCAACCACGTATCCACACAGCTTCCGTACGCGCTGACTGTAGCGGGCATATCCGCAGTGACATACCTTGTCGCCGGCCTGACCAAGAACTGGATCATCTCACTTCCTGTCGGACTTGCGATCCTGGTGGTAACACTCATGGTGCTGAAAGGAAAGGGCGAGAAGAAAGCTGCATAGCTGCACTCAATATTGTTGATTTAACACAACGGCGGTGAGCATTCTCACCGCTGTTTTTTTGGTGCACACAGAGCATAACATTAGTACATATGTACTAAAAGTCGGCTGCCAGCTGGGTGATTTTAGTGCACGCAGAGCAAAACATTAGTACATATGTACTAAAAGTCGGCTGCCAGTTGGGTAATTTTAGTACGCAAAGAGCAAAACGTTAGTACATATGTACTAAAAGTCGGCTGCCAGCGGAGTGATTTTAGTGCACGCAGAGCAAAACATTAGTACATATGTACTAAAAGTCGGCTGCCAGTTGGGTGATTTTAGTGCGCAAAGAGCATAACGTTAGTACATATGTACTAAAAGTCAGCTGCCAGCGGAGTGATTTTAGTGCACATATAACAAAACCTTAGTACATATGCAAAGGGAATCCTGAGTTGATATATCTGCTCAAATGCCGTATAATTTTGCTGTAGAATAATGAGTTTGTTCATATGAATACTTTGTCACTAACGCCGTTGTGTTTTCACAGTGGCGTTCGTGTTCTATGTTGGAGGACTGAAATGACTGAATCGCTAAGAAGGGCATTCGTGGCAGTACTTATATTTGCGATGCTTTTTTCGCTTTTTCCCGCAGACCAGATGGATGTCTATGCCGCGGAGACGATAGGCACGCTGAACGGCGGGGCATATGATGATTTTGATGATCTGATAGATGACCTGGAGGACATGAGCGGTCAGACTGTCACTATCAACATGACTAAAGACTGGGACGCTGAAAGTGACGGTCAGTTTGATGAAAGGCTGATCATTCCGAGCAACTGTAAGGCCACGCTGAATATGAATGGCTTCGTATTCAACAGAGGAAATGTCTACGATAACGACTGGTGTCTCAACGGAGAGCTCATAGCAGTAAACAGTGGAGCTACTCTCACGATCAACGGCGGCGATACAACAGTACAGCACAAGCATTATGTATATACATCAACAGACAGGGATTCCAAAGCTCGAACATGGGAATACTTCTACGGAGGTCTGCTCACCGGAGGCGCGAGCACGAACGGCAGCGGAGGTATTCATGTGAAGAGCGACTGCACCGTCACACTGAACGATGTCACTATTGCAGGGTGCAGAGCAGAAGCTCCGTGGTTTGATACAGCCGGCACGAACAGCGCGTACGGCGGAGGGATCTGGCTGACAGGTGGAAACACCAATCTCCGCATGAACAACTCGACTATCACAGGGTGCTTCGCGTACTACGACGGCGGAGGGATCTTCCAGTCCAATCATAATTACGTCAATATCGAGTTGAGCAACTCACATATTGATAAGAACTATGCCGCGGATGAGGGCGGCGGCCTGGACGTCGATGGTGAATATGTGCATATCAGCGGGACTAAGGGATCGACGATCTCAGGAAACCAGTCAGCTACAGCAGGCGGCGGCGTATACATCTGGAACGACGACACCAGCATCAGCGGCTTTAAGATGGAGAAAAACAAGAGCAAGGACGGCGGCGCGATATACACAAAAGAGGAGACTATCTCCATGTCCGGCCTTAACATCAAATACAACACTGCTTCAGAAAGAGGCGGCGGCATATTCATCACTAACGACGGCAACTCCATTACATCGTGCACGATAACCGGAAACAGCGCGGGTATCTCGGGCGGAGGCGTTTACGTGAGCG
>CAZBFD010000021.1:0-16420 GCA_964491055.1 uncultured Eubacterium sp. | reverse complement strand
GAAGCTGGACTTCCAGCCGGTTGCGTACCCGACGGCGGCAGATGCGATCGAGGCTCTCCAGAATGGCGAGGTCGACTGCATGTTCCCGGCAAACCTCACGGATTTTGATGGTGAAGGCCTGGGAGTCGTGATGACGCCGGCGCTCATGACGACAGAGATGGATGCTGTGGTGCGCGCCGCGGACCAGAAGGAGTTCATCAAGAGCAAAGACGTGACTGTCGCGGTGAATGAGGGGAACACCAACTATGAGATGTTCCTTATGGATAACTATCCAGGGTGGAAGATCAAATACTTCCCTGACACTCCGGCAGGACTTGAGGGAGTCGCGGCGGGCGACGCTGACTGCGTGATCATAAGCAACTACCGCTTCAGCAATATCGCAAAGCAGTGCAGGGAACTGCATCTGACAACGGTGTACACCGGCGTTGACATGGATTACTACATGGCAGTCCGGGAGGGCGACGCCGAGCTGTATTCGATACTGTCCAAGCTGACCGACCTTATCCCGAAGTCGACGATCAATGCTTCGCTCACGTATTATTCGACTGAGGATGCGAAGATGAGCTTCGCGGACGTGGTGCGGGAGAACATGGCTGCGATCATGACAGTAGTGGCTTTGATCCTGCTCGTGATCCTGCTGCTTACGCTTCGGAGCATACACCTGGAGAAGAAAGCACGTGAGGAAGAACATCTGGTGAAAGACCTTAACAAGCAGGTATTCGTCGACCCTCTGACTTCTGTCAGGAACAAGGGCGCGATAACAAAGTTCATAGATGAGCTCCAGGGCAGGATAGACAGTGGTGAGAAAGTGGAAGCCGCGATCGGGATGTTCGACTGCAACGACCTTAAATACATAAACGACAAGTACGGGCACGACAAGGGAGACGAGTACCTTAAGGCTGCGAGCAGGCTTATATGCCGTGTGTTCCAGCACAGCCCGGTGTTCAGGATCGGCGGCGATGAGTTCGCGGTGATCCTGCAGAATGAGGATTATTACAACAGGGAAGAGCTGATCGGGCTGTTTGACGCTGATGAGAGCGAGATAAACAGGCTGGCTGAAAATGAGTGGTATGAAGTCAACGTTGCGATCGGTATCGCCGACTACGATCCTTCCATTGACGGAACAGTTATCGACACGATGCGCCGCGCTGACAAGATGATGTATGAGAACAAGCGCAGCAAAAAAAGGATCTATACAGGAACCGGGGGGGTTTGACAGATGAGTCTGTATTTTATTTACTATGTATCAGCGAATATAGTAGGCGCTATCGTATTCGGGATCATGCTTGCCCATGACCTCGCAGGTGTCGACAGACAGGAAAAGCAGGTAAAATACGACCGCGTGCTAACGGCATTCATCCTGTATTTCATCAGCGACTCTTTATGGGCGGGAGTTGATTCAGGGGTCCTGCCGGTGAATCTCTTTACCGCGGCCGTAACTGATTTCCTTAACTATATCAACATGATCCTTATCATGTACACATGGCTGGATTATGTCATGGCAGTGGAGCAGGCGCCTCACAGGAACAAGAAGATAAACAAATTCGCTGTGCTGTTTCCATTCCTCATAGCAACTGTCATCCTTATAATCACATTCGTGGCAGCGCCTGGGGCCCTGATAGACAGTGAATTCAAGGCGACGCCGCTGTTTTACGGGTTCATGCTGACAGTGCCGTATATCTACCTTATAGCTGAGATCGTCTATACGATAAAAAAAGCGCTTCAGGAAGAAAACCATATAGACAGGAGAAAGCATATATACCTGGGAATGCTCCCTGTGCTGATAGTTGCAGGAGGACTGTTCCAGACGATCTTCATGCCTGAGCTTCCATTATTCTGCTTTACAAGTATCATTATCATGACAATGTTCTATATCCAGTCGATGGACGCCCAGATATCGACAGATCCGCTGACGAGGCTCAACAACCGCGGACAGATAATGCGGTATGTCTCACAGGCATCCAATCTCAGGATCGAGGGTCGGCCGACGTTCGTTGTCATGATAGACATCAACGACTTCAAGATGATCAATGACAGATACGGCCACTCAGAAGGGGACAGCGCTCTCGTGATGACATCAGACGCGCTTGTTGAAGTTATCAAAAACACTAACTTTCCGGTATTCCTGGGACGTTATGGGGGAGATGAATTCGTGCTCATAGTATATCCGTCCAGGGAGGAAGAGCTTAAGAGCATGCTCGCGGAAATACGGGAGATCCTTGACAAGAGATGCCAGTCAGCAGGGAAACCGTACAAGCTTTCCGTCGCCATAGGATATGACGAGATGCTCGGGGATCAGGATACTTTTCAGAAATGCCTGCAGCGCGCTGACAATAAGCTGTACCTGAATAAAGACTATATGAAAGTGAACAGAGTGCGTTCTTAGCACCCTCAGCCTATTGAAACACGAGTGATAATGGGATAAAATAGAATAAAATAGGAATATTATGATTTACCGCTGATAACTGATTCAACAGAGAAAGAGGTTTTTAATAATGGACATTAAGATTGAAAAACAGGATGATGTGCTGAAAGTCACTGTATCGGGAAGACTGGACACGACGACGTCCCCTGAGCTTGAAGAGAAACTGGATCCTGAGCTTGGATCAGCTAAGAAGATCATTTTTGATTTTGCTGATCTTGACTATATTTCCAGTGCAGGACTCAGGGTGCTGCTCAAGGCGGCGCAGTCAATGGATGATATGAGTGATATAAAGGTCATAAATGTGAATGAAGATATCATGGGTATCTTCGAGGTCACAGGATTCACCGATATCCTTACGATAGAGTAAACAGCCAGCAGACAGGATCGGGACGATCACACGTCGGCATGGCACTATACGCTTTTGCCAATAATACTCATCCGGATCAGGGCAATCTTCCGTTGCCTTTCTGTTTTGTCGTTTGGGAAAGGAGGATAAGAAATGCTGAACATAGAGAAGACTAAAGATGGAGAATGCATGAAGATCGCGTTAGAGGGGCGGCTGGACACATCAACTTCACCTGAATTTGAGAGCTCGATCAAAGAGGATATAGAAGGGGTCAAGGAACTTTTTATTGACCTGGAGAAACTGGACTATATTTCTTCAGCAGGACTCCGTGTACTGCTTGCTACCCAGAAACTGATGAACAAGCAGGGACGCATGGTGGTGAAAAACCCGAACAGCACTGTAATGGAGATATTTGACGTGACAGGATTTGCGGATCTCCTCACGATAGAGTAGAAAGGGTATCGTAAATGGACACGATCAAGCTTGATGCAGTAGTTGAAAATGTAGTAACGGCGACTGATTTCGTCGATGCACGGCTGGAAGAGGCAGGATGCCCGCTAAAGGCTCAGATGCAGCTGGATATCGTGATAGATGAGATTTTCAGCAACATCGCTAAGTTTGCGTACGCACCGGGGAAAGGTCAGGCAGAGGTCTCTGTGGAGATAGAAGAGGACCCGAAGGCGGCAGTGGTCACGTTTGCCGACAGCGGTATGCCGTATAATCCTCTGGCAGTAGATGATCCTGATATCACTCTTCCTGTGGAGCAAAGGCAGATAGGCGGGCTTGGCATCCTCATCGTGAAAAAGACGATGGACGGTGTGTACTATGAGCACCGTGACGGGAAGAACATACTCAGTGTCCGCAAAGAGTTTTAATGAATAAAATAAAGTTTACAGATAGTATAACATTCAGAAGTCTGGCCGGCATCGTTCTGCTGCTGGTCTTTTTTTCTGTTGTTGTGGGCGTTATCGGCTATAATGAGTTTTCATCTGCAATAAGCGAGCAGTATGCAGACGGCGCGTTCAGCACAGCTGATACTGCAGCTGTCCTGGTGGACGGAAACAAGATAGACGAGATCGTTGCGAGCGGAGGAAAAACAGAGGAGTACAAAAGAGTTTTCAACAATGTCGATATCCTTTGCAATACGCAAGGCACGACTTTTATCTATGTTATACAGCCTGATACTACGGATTACGGCCATATAACGTTCCTGATCGACGCAGTGAATGAAAACTGCGGGTTCGATGAGTACGAATTCGGGCTTGTAAAAGAGACGACAAACGACGATTACCGCGAGAAGTACCGCAGGTTGTATGAAGATGAAAGCGACCAGGAACTGGTGATAAGGGACAAGGGGTATATCGAGACGGATCCCCACATCACGGCGATGATACCGCTCCGTGACAGTAAGGGGGAAACAAAAGCCATACTCTGTGTCCAGCGCCAGATGGAGAAGCTGACGGAAGTACGTCATCTGTATGTCCGGCGTGTCGTGCTCGTTATGATCATAGCTGCTATTGTAGTGATCCTGGGGCTTGGGCTTTATCTGAAAAAGGTTTTGATAGCACCCGTGATGAAGGTCACTGCCGAGGCGAGCAGGTTCGCGGATGAAAACGTGAGCACCGGGGAGAGGCTCACAGATACGATAAAGAATAACGACGAGATCGGCGTGCTCGCGGGATCGATAGACGACATGGAAAACCAGATCCATGAATACGTTGAGAATCTGACGGAAGTCACAAAGGAGAACGAGCGGATAGGGACAGAGCTCAACCTCGCGACAAAGATACAGAAAGAGGTGCTGTTCACTGATTTTCCGGCGTTCCCGGACAGAAAAGAATTCTCTCTTTATGCGTCCATGGATCCGGCGAAAGAAGTCGGAGGAGACTTCTATGATTTCTTCCTGGCAGATGATGACCATCTGTGCCTGGTGATAGCAGACGTGTCAGGTAAAGGAGTCCCGGCAGCCCTGTTCATGATGGCGGCAAAGATCATGATCGCAGATCTGGCGCTTACATCCATGTCGCCGGCTGAAGTCCTGACCACGGTAAATGATGCCATCTGCAGCAAGAATAAGGAGAGAATGTTCGTAACTGTATGGATGGGTATACTGGAGATCTCAACCGGCAGGATAGTGTGCGCGAATGCCGGCCATGAGTACCCGGCCATCAAAAGACCAGATGGAGATTATGAACTATTTATTGATAAGCATTGTTTCGTAGTCGGCGGAGTGAAGGGGATCAGATATAAAGAATATGATCTTAAGCTTGAGCCGGGACAAAAGCTGTTCCTTTATACAGATGGTGTCACTGAAGCGAAGAATGAAGAAGATGAGCTGTTCGGGACAGACCGCATGATAGAAGCGCTGAACAGAAATAAGGAATCTTCTCCTGAAAAGACTATAGAGAACATGCGAAGCGAGATCGCGGATTTCGCGGGCGGTGCGGAGCAGTTCGATGATATCACGATGCTTTGTATGGAATACAGATGAAGTATGACTCGAGAATGATAACAAAGCTGTTCTTCAGCCTGCTCCCGATCCAGATCATGATGATCGCGATCGCAAGCGTGAACGGCATCATCGACAGCGTGATGGCCAGTAACTTTATTGATCCGCATGCCGTGGCGGTCACAGGACTGTTCATGCCTGTGGTCAAGGTATTTGAGACTGTGAACGCGGTCATGCTCGGCGGCTCGCAGATACTTTGCGGGCAGTTTCTCGGAAGGAATCAGATCGAGAAGACGCGCGGCATATTTACGCTGGATATACTTTTAGTCACGGTATTTGCCGTGGCTCTTTCTGTGATATGTATGGTAACACCGCTCGGGATCGCCCGGGTGCTTGGAGCGGACGATACATTAGATAACGAGCTTGAATTCTATATACTTGGCATGTCTCTCGGGATCCTTCCGCAGATGCTTGGCGTTCAGCTGACGGCATTCCTGCAGATAGAGCAGCAGGAGAAACGTACTTACGCCGGGATCGCCGCTATGGTCGTGACTAACGCGGTACTGGACTATCTGTTCATCAGGGTGTTCAACTGGCGCATGATGGGGCTAGGACTTGCGACGACCATAAGCTATGCTGTATTCTATGTCATACTTGGCTCATATTATTTCACTAAGAGAGCAGTGATACAATTTGACATGAAGCATGTCGACCTCCATGACATCAGGCCGATCATAGCGATCGGGCTGCCCGGTGCGCTTGTCACATTCTGCCTAGCGATAAGGAGTCTTACTCTGAATGCAGTACTGATGAACTGCTCCGGGAACGACGGACTGTCAGCTCTGTCTGCTCTTAATAACTGCGGTTATCTGCTATATGCAGTTACCGCGGGGATCGCGGCGGCGACAAGGCTTCTCGTAAGTGTCTATATAGGTGAAGAAGACAGGGATAGTCTGGTCGCGGTGATGAAAACTGCGCTTTTCAGAGGCGTTCCGATCGTATGCGCGATATCGGCTGCTGTGATAGTTTTCGCAGGGCCGATAACGTATCTGTTCTTTAAGGACCCCTCCTCAAATATCTATTATCTTACATTATGGCTGTTCAGGATATTCCCGCTGTCCATGCCGCTCTCCGCTATCTGTGTGGTATTTATCAACTACTACCAGAGCTCATCGAGGATGGGCATAGTGAACCTTCTCTCTGTTTCTGACGGGCTTCTCGGTATCGGCATCGCAAGCCTGATCCTGGCGCCGCTCTATGGGGCGATTGGGGTATGGATAGCGCACGTAGTGAACGGGATCGTCACGACGCTGATCATCATAATCTATGCGTGGGTAGTGAACAGGCGCGTTCCTAAGTCAGTTGAAGACCTGATGACACTTCCGGATGATTTCGGTGTTCCAGAAGATAAATGCCTGGATATAGCGATAAGGAACATGGAGGATGTCACTGACACATCGAAACTTATCATAGAATTCTGCAGGAGAAACGGCGTGGATCACAGAAGGTCATTCTATGCGGGGCTGTGCATGGAAGAGATGGCGATGAACATAGTAAAGCACGGCTTCAACGATGGTAAGGAGCACTCGGCCGACGTCCGCGTAGTATATAAAGACGATGAGCTTTTGCTCCGCATACAGGACGACTGTAAAGCATTCAACCCTGAAGAGAAGCTCGCGCTGATAGACTCTGAAGATCTGACAAAGAATATAGGATTAAGAATGGTGCACAGGCTCGCAAAACACATGTCATACATGAACATGCTCGGGCTGAATGTGCTGACGATAACGATATAGAGAGCGCCTGGGATGTGTACTTACTGGAGCAGATTACCTAACCTCCAGTAAGTACACATCCCAGGCGCTCTTATTCGCATAAGTCTGCTGGCCGATCAGCGCATCAGGTTTACAGTTTCAGGAATACAGCGCTTTCCGCAGGAAAGCTTTTTTTATTTATGCTGCTGTCCCGCATCTTTCCGACTGTGTGGATCACTTCGTAGTGTTCCGGCATGTCGAACGGAAGCGGCACATCGCGTGATGATGGATTGAATATCGCGAGCATGCTCTCGTCTCTGCAGCTTCTTATGAAGGCGAGAGGATAGCCGGATGCGAGCAGGCGGATGTCTGAGCGGTTATGAAGGGCAGGGTGCTCTTTCCTGATCCTTGTGAGCTGTTTCACTTCGTTTAAAAGTGATCCGGGATCGTTTTCCTCGTATTTCACATTGATCGTCGCTTTGGACTCATCCTGGCGTATATACAGCTTTTCTGCAGGTGCCGTCGAGAAGCCGGCATTCTCTGAGTCATCAAAAGCCATAGGCGACCTGGAGCCGGTACGCTCGTAGCCGCCTTCAACAGAAGTGAGGCCTTCCACATATTTCATGCCGATCTCATCGCCGTAGTATATGAACGGCACACCCGGCATGGACATGATGAATGCGAAGGCCAGCTTCATCTCTTCCCGGTCGAGCGACCTTGCCATCCGTATCATATCGTGGTTCCCGGAAGGTATGCACATCATGCCGCCGTCAGGGATCTCCGGAAGCTCTTTACTCTCAGGGTGCAGATACCGAGTCTTTTCCATATTGTCTTTATAGATCCTGAAAAAAGTCTCGAGATCGCCTTTGCCTTCACGCGAAAAGTACGGCGTTTCAGTCCTGAAAAGATCCATGTAATGAGACGTTCCGAAATGGAGGAGGAAGTCCATGTGGAACCCTGCGAGGAGCGATTTGTCCGGCTGCCCCCACTCGGATACCATGACGGCGTCAGGATACTCTTTATCCAGGAATCCGCGGAACTCCTGCCAGAGGTGTATGTTCGCGGACTGGTCAGGATCGGCTTTGATGAGAGACCCCGCCATATCGACGCGGAAGCCGTCACACCCGAGCGCGAGCCAGAACCGCATGACATCCTTCAGTGCCTCGACCGTCGCGCGGGGTCCCGGGGCGTCAGGGCTTTGCTGCCATGGACGGTCAGGGTCTGGATGGGCAAAACCGTAATTCAGCGCCGGCTGAGCATTAAAGAAGTTCGCGAGGTACGCGCCGTTCCGCTCAGTCCCGCCGCGGGTCATTCCCATGACATTCACGATGTTGCCGACATTCTCCCAGACGGTGCTCGTCCAGATGTAGCGTTCAGAGTATTCGTTTTCTGCATCACGCTGTGACTCGCGGAACCATCCGCACTGGTCGGATGTGTGGCCCGGCACAAGGTCTAGCAGGATGTGCATGCCGCGGCGGTGCACTTCAGAGCAAAGCCTCTTTGCGTCGTCGTTCGTCCCGTACCTCGGGGCGACTTTAAAGTAGTCTCGTACGTCGTACCCGGCGTCGATAAAAGGCGAGTCATAGCACGGGTTCAGCCATAGCGCGTTGCAGCCGAGATCCTGGATGTAATCCAGCTTGCTGATGATCCCGTTGATATCGCCGATCCCGTCGCCGTTGCTGTCGCAGAAGCTCTGCGGATAGATCTCGTAGAAGACCGCTTCGTTAAGCCACTTGCCCATAATGCACCTCCAAAAGTGTTCTGAATCTATCATAGCCCACACAGAATTAAATGCAAGTGACCATTTCCGCATTACAGCGGACAGGGGTTAGTTGGTACAACAGAAAATTACGCTTGACTAACCGCCGGGCGGTTTCGTATAATACTCCTAACGATTTGAACTGCAACATCCGCGGCATGCCGCGGGTCATATCTACAGGACAAACTGATCAGGCGGTGGGGTGCCGCGGCTGCATGGATAGCAGAGAAGCAGCGGACGTCACTAGCCGGGTCCACACGGACAGCGGGCATAAATGAATTCTAGGCTTGCGGGACAGTAGTACTTGTTCCGCAGTCTTTTTATATACTCCAGCAATGGCATAAAGGGGTTGGAAGACTGCGTATAAGCAGTCTTTTATTATTGCAGAGAGTGCGGCCGACTGGTGCCTGCCGCTGACGGGCCGCAAGGGGGTAAAAAAGTGAGTGAATTGAAAGATATGAATGTTAACGATGATAGAGTTATTGACAAAAAGGCCGATGCGGCCTCCGCAAACGGCCTCAGCAGGGAAGAGACTGTGAAGATAACGAAGCAGACGGCAGCAGTCGGTATCCTCGGAAATGTGCTGCTTTCGGGGTTCAAGCTTTTTGCGGGCGTGTTCGGCCACTCGGCGGCTATGGTATCAGATGCCGTGCATTCGCTGTCTGATGTTTTCGCGACTTTGATCGCTTATATCGGCCGTCGGATATCTGAGAAGCCCGCGGACAAAGAGCATCCATACGGTCACGAGCGCTTCGAGTGTATCGCGTCGATAATCCTCGGGGCGATACTCATAGCGACAGGTGTGAGGATCGGTGTGGGATGTGCTGAATCGATCATAAACAAAACTTATCTGACTGCTGCAGAGCCTGGAGTCATCGCGCTGGTTGCGGCGATAGTATCGATCGTCACCAAAGAAGGCATGTTCTGGTACACACTTTATCAGGCAAAGCGTATCAAGTCGAGCGCGTTCAGGGCCGACGCATGGCACCACAGGTCGGACGCACTTTCGTCAGTCGGTGCTCTTATCGGTATAGCTGCCGCGAGGATGGGGTATCCGGTGATGGACGACGTCGCAGGGCTCATTATAGCAGTGGTGATTTTGATAGTGGCAGTCCGCATCATAAGAGACGCCATAAACAGCATGCTGGACCGCTCCGCCGACCCGAAAGTGGAAGAGGACATGCGGAAGGTGATAAACGACTACTCAGTTTCATCCGGGAACAGAGTCGATATCGACAGCCTGATCACCCGTAAATTCGGCGACAAGATCTATGTCGACCTCGAGATAGGCGTCGACGGCGACATGAAGCTGAAAAACGCCCACGACATCGCCGAAGAAGTCCACGACCTTATCGAGAAGAACTTCGACGACGTGAAGCACGTCATGGTACACCTCAACCCGAAAGGATACGAGTATACAGTGCGCGGATAGAAAAAATGCTCCGAAAAGGGACAGTCCCTTTTCGGAGCATTTTTCGCAATAGCCTCAGGGGTACCTCCTCCGAAAAGGGACTGTCCCTTTTCGGAGCATGGGGGTACAATATATGTATGATTAATATGAATGAGCAGATGACAATTGGACAGGATACTGTGCCTGAGCCGCTTGCTGCGAGGCTGAGGCCGGAGACGCTTGATGAGATCGTGGGGCAGCAGCACCTGCTCGGGAAGGGCAAGGTGCTCCGCCGTATAATTGAGCAGGATAAGGTCTCGTCTATGATCTTCTGGGGTCCGCCGGGGATCGGCAAGACTACGCTCGCGCATGTGATCGCGAACCAGACTAAGGCGAAGTTCATCAACTTCTCGGCGGTAACGAGCGGGATAAAAGAGATCAAGCAGGTGATGCAGGAAGCGGATAACGGCATCCGCTTCGGCGAGAAGACGATCCTCTTCATCGATGAGATCCACCGGTTCAACAAGGCACAGCAGGATGCGTTTCTTCCGTTCGTGGAGAAGGGCAGCATCATCCTGATCGGGGCGACTACGGAGAACCCGTCATTTGAAGTCAACGGTGCTTTGCTCTCGAGGTGCAAGGTGTTCGTGCTGAAGGAACTCTCCGAGGATGAGCTTGTCGTGCTCCTGAAGAGGGCGGTCTCGAGCCTGAAAGGATTCGGCGATCAAAACATCGTTATCTCGGATGACATCCTGCACATGATCGCGGTCTTTGCTAACGGCGACGCGAGGATGGCGCTGTCGACACTTGAGATGGTGATCCTCAATGGAGATTTTGACGGGGACAAGACGACAGTAACGACTGAGACGGTCGAGCAGTGCATCTCGAAGAAATCGCTTCTGTATGACAAGGGTGGAGAGGAGCATTACAATATCATATCGGCGCTCCACAAGTCTATGAGGAATTCAGACCCTGACGCGGCTGTGTACTGGCTCGCGAGGATGCTCGAAGCAGGGGAGGATCCGCTTTATATCGCAAGGCGTGTCACAAGGTTCGCGAGCGAGGATGTAGGGCTTGCTGACCCGCGCGCGCTTGAGATCGCGGTGGCGGCCTATCAGGCATGCCATTTCATCGGGATGCCGGAGTGCACCGTGCACCTGACAGAAGCCGTGGTGTACCTTTCTCTTGCACCGAAGTCGAACGCCTGCGACGTTGCGTATATGAGAGCAAAACAGGACGCAGTGTCAAAGATGGCTGAGCCTGTGCCGCTCCATATAAGGAACGGCGTGACAAAGCTCATGAAAGAAGCCGGGTACGGCGAAGGATACAAGTACGCACACGATTATGAAGATAAGCTTACGCCTATGACATGCCTTCCGGACTCGCTTGCGGGCCGTACGTACTACGAGCCTACGACACAAGGAACTGAGGCCAGATTCAAGGACAGGCTCGAGCAGATAAAAGCCTGGAAAGAACGGCATAAGGACGACTGATTGAGTATACCGGGATCCTGAACGGACCCCGGTTTTTTGTTTGATAATATTTTGACAACAGTCTCCAGATAGTGTATAATTTCTCATTGTGTAAACCAATAACAATGGAGGGATTTTATGTATAAGTACAAGTGCCTTAATAATATTTCGAAGGTGATCAATAAAGTCTTCAATGAGGATTATGTCCAGGTCGAAGATATGAACGAGGCTGACGCGGTACTGGTGAGAAGTGCCAAGATGCATGACATGGAGCTGCCGGAGAAGCTTCTTGCGATCTCAAGAGCAGGGACCGGCGTCAACAACATTCCGCTGGATAAATGTGCGGAGAAGGGAATCGTAGTCTTCAACGCGCCGGGCGCAAACGCAAACAGCGTCAAGGAGCTCGTTCTTGCGTCTCTCATAAATGCGTCAAGGAACATCCCTGAAGCGATCAAATGGGTGCAGGAGAACAGCGACGACCAGGATATCGCAAAGAACATGGAAAAGGCCAAGAAGGCTTATGTAGGAAAAGAGATAAAGGGCAAGAAGCTCGGAGTAATCGGCCTCGGCGCGATCGGCGGAATGGTGGCGAATGCTGCGCAGAAGCTCGGTATGACAGTTTATGGTGTGGATCCGTACCTGTCAGTCCATAACGCGCTCGTGCTGTCGCATAACGTCAAGGTACTCAAGTCTTACGACGAGCTTTTCAAGAAGTGTGACTATATCACGATGCACATGCATCTTACTGACAAGACACGCGGCGTCATCGGGAAGAAAGCTTTTGATAATATGAAGAAGGGTGTCATCGTCCTTAACTTCTCAAGAGGTGAGATCGTTGACAACGAGGCTTTGATCGAGGCTATCGAAACCGGGAAAGTCGCGAAGTATGTCACAGACTTCCCGATGCCTGAGATCGTGAATCTCCCGAACGTAATATCTACACCGCATCTCGGGGCGAGCACCGCTGAGGCTGAGGAGAACTGCGCTGAGATGGCGGCTGCTGAGATCCGTGATTACCTTGAGAACGGCGGGATCAGGAATTCGGTCAATATGCCGGACTGCGACCCTGGATACTGTGATTCCAAGGGCCGTATCGCGATAATCCACAAGAACAGGCCGAACATGCTGAGCAAGTTCACGCAGATCATCGCGGACGACAACATCAATATTGCACACCTCACAAACACGAGCCGCGGCGACTATGCTTACTGTGTCCTTGACATCGATGAGGAGGCATCAGATAAGATAGTGGAGAAGCTAAGCTGGGTAGACGACGTCATCCGCGTAAGAGTGATAGAGTAATATCTGCAGAGCTCCTAAAAGGGACAGGTACTTTCAGGAGCTTCTGGAGGGTGATGAGATCATAAAAAAACCGGCAGCCTGATGCTGCCGGTGTGCCTGTCAGGGAAAAAACACGACATCCCAATTTTATATTTTCCCTGAATCAGCATGGACAGTGTGATCTCTGTCACCCTCTACCCATATTCAATACTAGTAGGCATATATTAAACTGTCATTAAAGTGACAGTAAAATAAAATAGTGACAAAGACATGGCGGTATGTTAGAATAAATATCGCAGGTGATCTGGTCCGTTAGCTCAGTTGGGAGAGCATCTGGGTGACAACCAGAAGGTCACAAGTTCAAGTCTTGTACGGGCCACCAGAGAAAACAGTGCAGCACGGACTGTGCTGCACTGTTTTTACTTTACTTTTACTTTTAAGGTCTTGCTCCATTTGCCGGGTATCATCTTGCCGTCTGTTTTTTTATATGGGCGGACGGCGACGTAGTATGTCTTTCCTTTCTTAAGTCTTCCGCGCCGGAATTTCCTGACGGCTATTTTTATGGTGTTTCCCCGTACCGATACTTTTATCGAGCCTGTCTTTCTGTTTCTGGCAGTGGTGTAGAAGTACCGGGTCTTCCCGCGGTACCTCAGGCGGATCTGGTATTTTATATCGGCTTTGGTACTGGTCGATTCATCCGTAGTCTTCTCATCTTCTGCGCCTGTGATGTACTGGCTCATCGTTGTGGTCCTTATCGTTTTTGTAAGGGTGGATTTCTTGAATGACAGGCGGATCTTTCTCTTTGCCGGCTTTGCCTTGAAGGATCTCACTTTGGAAAATGAATAAATGGTCTTGACTCCGGTCACGATCTGATAGAGCGGCGGGTAAGGCTCAGGCTCTCCGGCATAGTAGGCTTTGATCGAGAAGCCAAGTCTGCTGCTGATGCTCTTCTTGTATGAGGAACCGGGCTGAGCATGCTCGCGCGCCTTGTATGCTGTTTCGACGCATGCCCGCGCATCGACCCGCCCATAGCCGATCTCATTAGATTTATAGTAATCGTCTTCAGTCTCGTAAGCCGTCGCGCATATTATGTTCCGGACTTCTTCTGGTGTAAGGTCAGGGTAGGCGTCAAGGATGAGTGCCGCAACGCCGGAGACCATCGGGGCTGCCATGGAGGTACCTGACTGGCTGCCGTAAGTGTATTTATATTTTCCGAGTGTCCTTGTGAAAAGTGTGCTGTAGATGCTTGTGCCTGGGGCTGAGATGTCCTTTGCGAGCCCCGAGTATGAAGAGTTGCTTTTATTCCCTTCTGAATCTATGTTGCAGACGCTAATCACTTCTTTCATATCGGCAGGGAAGTTCATGCACTCGAGTCTGGACGGGTCATAGTTCAGCTCTGAGCGCTCTTTGTTTCCGGCTGAGGATACAAAAACTATTCCTTTGTTATAATAGCAGTCGGAAACGCATTTACCGACATTCCTGTCTTTGGCATCGCTCCCGAAGCTCATGTTTATCACCTTAGCGCCGCTGTCCGCAGCAAACTGGATGCCGCTCACGACAGAGTATGAATCGATAGTCTTGTTATCATTGACCACACAGACCGGGAGCATCCGGCAATAGTTATTGTCTTTTCCGGAGGCAACGCCTGCAACACCTTCGCCATTTCCGTACACTGCGCCGATTATACCGGCTACATGTGTCCCGTGGCTTATCGTCGCAATGTCAGTGAGTGTGTACTGTTTTCCCTTGTATTTTCTGAACTGCCCGTTTTCCAGGAGGAGGTTCTCAGCAAGGTCCGGGTGTGCCGGTGCGACGCCTGAATCGATTATCCCGACGGTCGTCGTCTGTGAGATCCCGTTCTTCTCAAGAAGCGCCCACGCGCCGGCGGTATCGATGAGCCCATGGAAATACTGGCCATCTTTATTGGAGTCAGGATCAGAACCGTCGTATGGGGACGCAGCTTCATCCAGCCTGTAAACATAGTTCGGCTGTACGCTGAGGACTCTTTTGTCAGACGAAAGGCTCTGCATGACTTCTTTAAGTGACTCTTCACTTTCAGCAGAAGCGAGCGCGACTTTCTCATCTTCTCCCAGCTCAGTGACCTGCTCAAAGCCGGCTTCGTGCCCGGCCAGAGTCTTCTTTATCTCGGAATTCTTCGTGCCGTCATCAAAAGTGACGAGAAGTTCTCCTTCGACATGCTCGTGCTCAAGGCTTTGTTCTATATGTCCTGCAGTGCTGCCCGCGGCATCATCTGTGCCGTCCGGGCTTTGGTCGGTCTGGTCGACCGAGTTAAAGAAGAACGTTCCGGATGGATCATTACCCACTTTGACATTCACCGTGATGCTGTCAGATACTGTCTGGCCGTTCCAGCTGCATATCGCGGTGATGACACATGTTCCTTTCTTCAGGGCGAGCACGCGGCCGTGACTGTCCACTTTGGCGATTCCCGGATCGCTGCTCTTCCATGAGATCGAATAACCGGTAGCGTACGCCGGAGTGACCAGAGTATCAAGGCCGAATGAGGTGTCAATGTCGTAGCTGCTCTTCCCGGTAGACCAGTCGCCGGTGTAAAGTGTTATGGTCTTCTCCTGAGCAGCAAAAACCTGCCTGTCCGCCAGAATAGCACCTTCCATGGAGCAGGTGAGCATCACGAAACAAAGCATCAATGCCAGTATGCGCTTGTATTGTCCGGTTACGAGATTCATTACGATCAGATAAATGATAAAGATGTCAGATGTCGAATAACACCATAAATATAACAGAATTATATAACTGCAACCATTAGAATTCAATTAAGAGCCGTCAGCGGGATGATGAAGAGGGCCTGAATTCGTTGAAATATCAAGAGGTACACAAATAGAAGAAATATTTTATAAAATCTAGCACTCGTCTATTGACAGTGCTAACAAAGTGTGGTATATTATAGTTGTCCTGAAAAGAGGATATGATCTGACGGCGCTGAGTAAACTGCAGAAGCAGGAAATAAACGGCAGCGCCGGGATCAGGAGATAAATGAGTCAAAAGAGTATTTTATATAAAAGGAGGAATGACTTATGTTGTTACCAAGCATTTTCAGAGATGATCTTTTCGATGATGATTTTATGGATTTCCCGCCGGTAAGGGGATTTGACAAGGCAAACACTTTAATGAAGACAGACGCTAAAGAGACCGAAACAGGCTATGAGCTCGCAATGGATCTTCCTGGATTCAAGAAGGAAGACGTCAAGATGCAGCTTAAGGAAGGCGTCCTTAACATCGAAGCTACAACAAGCGCATCCAACGATGAGAAGGATGAAAACGGCAAGTACATCAGAAGAGAGAGATTCCAGGGCACATGCCAGAGAAGCTTCTTCGTAGGCAAGGATGTAAAACAGGAGGATATCAAGGCTAAGTTCGATAACGGAGTCTTGATCATCGATATACCTAAGGTAGAAAAGAAGTCTGAGATCGAAGAGAACAAGTACATCCAGATCGAGGGATAAAAACAATTCTTTGCAAGATCACGATCACCATTACTATAACTGCAGAGACGGAGCGCGAAGGC
>CAZBFD010000020.1:0-16465 GCA_964491055.1 uncultured Eubacterium sp. | reverse complement strand
CAAATCACCGTTTGTCAAGCTAATGACATCCGCACAAATCACAATCTGTCGAGTAGCTAAGTACGCTTTCTCTTCATGGCCTGTCAGTTTGCTACTTGTGCAAATTGGCGGTACAATAATGATAATAATGGTTTTGACCGGACAGGAGTTTGGAATGATAAAGAGTCTATCGGATACTGTCACGCTCAGGAATGGCGTGAAGATGCCGGGCATCGGCTTCGGCACATATAAATCGACCGACGGGAATGACGCAGAGGAGAGTGTCAGGGAGGCGATAAGCCTCGGGATGCGCCACATCGACTGTGCGTCTTTCTACATGAACCAGGAAGGTGTCGGCCGCGGGCTTGCTGCGGCAATGTCGGAGAACAGCCTCGCACGCGGCGATCTCTTCATCACGAGCAAAGTCTGGACGGCCGATAAAGCGTATGATGATGCGGTCAGGTCATGCCGCGAGAGCATCAAAGCCCTCGGCCTTGAATATCTTGATCTTCTCCTGATCCACTGGCCGGCTGATGATCACGCGTATCCGGACTGGAAAGAAATTAACTTCGACACATGGCGCGCGTTCACAGATCTGTATAAAGACGGCTTTGTGCGTGCGATCGGAGTTTCCAACTACTGGCCTGAGCACATTGAGCCGCTGATGGATCTGGAGGTGCCGCCGATGGTGGACCAGCTGGAGTACCACCCTGGCTATATGCAGAATGGATGCACGGCTTTCCTCGATAAATACAGAAAATCTTATTATGAAGAGAGGACCGGGATCCCATACGATCCGAACGACCGCATCCGTACGGGATACACTGAAGAGGAGTGTGCATCAGACGATGAGCCGGGTAAGATCTGCTCCGGCTTCTGCTTTGACGATGTACCGGCTTACTGTAAGGAGCGCGGTATTGTGGTCGAGGCATGGAGCCCGCTCGGGCGCGCGAAGGTACTGAACCATCCGCTTCTTCAGTCACTTGCGGAAAAGTACGGAAAGACCACTTCACAGATCTCCCTCCGCTGGGAGCTCCAGCACGGGATAGTGCCGCTGCCAAAATCTGTCCACAAAGAACGAATAAAAGAAAACACTGAGATCTTTGACTTCGATCTCAGTGCTGAAGATATGTCACTTATCGACGCTGTACCGATAACCGGATTTTCCACCCACACGCCTAAAGACGTTCCGTGGTGATGGTGACAGGCAGAACAGTTCCTCTTGTCACATTATCTGCCTGTTTTTTCTGCAAGCTCTCTGAACCATGCCGCGCGGGAGTCGGCGTCCGGGAATGAATCCTGTATCGACTCGCCCGGGATGCGCCAGTTCCAGTTGCCTTCGGACTTGCCCGGAACGTTCATCCTGGCTTCGTCACCGAGCATGAACACGTCCTGCAGCTGGACCATGGCTAGAGCTGCCGGGCTCTCGTAGATCTTACGTATTATTTCTTCTGCCGCCTTTTCAACGGCTGCTTTTTCTTTGTCATCTAATATTATCTGCGCCTTACCGGATAAGGCTGCATCTGCTGATCCGCCTGCATCGACCGGCCTTCCGACTTTATACTCGACGATCTCTTTTGCATGCTCAGTTATGAAACCTGCAAGCGTGCTGTTATCATGCGTACCCGTATAGAATGCTCTCTGCTTCGCGGTATCCGGCTTCTGCGCCATCATTTCATATGCGGAGAACTGCCAGATATCCATTCCCGGCAGCCCGCAGAGCTTGATCAGGTCGTATACACCTGCATCGAGTGTGCCCAGATCCTCTGCGACCAGCTTCATGCCAAGGCCCGACTCAGCGATCATGGCTTTGATGGCTTTAATGAAGTCTGCACCCGGGCCGAGCTGCCAGAGGCCCTCGACCGGCCGGCCGCCCTGCGGTATAGCGTAATACTCTGAGAGCGCGCGGAAATGGTCGATCCTGAGGATGTCGAACCGCTCAGCGCACTGCCTGATACGCCGGAGCCACCAGTCGTATCCCATCCGCTTCAACTCATCCCAGTCGTAGAGCGGATTCCCCCAGTCCTGGCCGTCCTTGCTGAAATAGTCAGGCGGTACACCCGCGTGGACGCTCAGCCTGCCGTTCTCATCCATCCTGAAAATGCTCTTATTCGCCCAGACATCTGAACTGTCTGAGGACATGTACATCGGAATGTCGCCCATCATCCGGACGCCGCGGCTGTTCGCATATTCCTTAAGTGCGTTCCATTCAGCCGCGAACCAGTACTGCTCGTGCATGATCCGGCTGACCAGCTCCGGCGATTCTTTCTCGGCAGCGCTGTACGCTTCCTCTGGATCCGCCAGCCTGTACTCGTCCGGCCAATCCGAAAAAATCTTTCCGCAAAGCTTTTCCTTTATCGCGCAAAACGCCGCGTATGCGTGCAGCCACCATGCGTTCTCTCTACAGAAAGCGGCATATCCGCTGTCGTCCGGAAGTTCAAAGCAGTCGATCATCGCCGGGTCGCCTGCGAACGCTGAAGCGCTGTCATAAGGCGATCCGCCAAGTCCTGGCGGGTTAACCGGAAGGACCTGCCATATGCCGAATCCCGCGCTTGCTATATAATCAACAAAATCTCTTGCCTTCTTTCCGAGCGCCTGCTCGCCCAGTGATCTAACGTCGCATATCACACCTGAGCTTCTTCCGAGGTCCTCCCTTTCAGGCTGCTCATCGAGCATCAAAATCATCTTTATTGAAAGCGGATCCATCGTGATCCGAGAAACCGAGCATGAAAATCTCTCAGATGCCGGTATACCTGCATCATAGCTGCCGTCTTCGTCATCTGCAGCAGATGCTCTGCTTAGTCTGAGCTCCTCTGATGTCAAAAGATCTATCGCATAGCCGCAGCACACGTGCTCGTTTCTGCTGAGATCTACTTCAGT
This sequence comes from uncultured Eubacterium sp., assembly GCA_964491055.1. Taxonomy (GTDB): domain Bacteria; phylum Bacillota; class Clostridia; order Peptostreptococcales; family Anaerovoracaceae; genus Aminicella. The sequence goes on along the minus strand of CAZBFD010000020.1, from coordinate 13,606 downwards.
CCTGCCGTAGCTTCTGTTAACGAGCACGAGAATGCGCTCGTCTTTGTTCATCCTGATGAACGCGAGCACATCGTCAGATATCCCCTTACCTGAGAGCATGATGATATCACCATCTCTCAGCACAGGATGCTCACTATATAGGAGGCCGAGCATACGATAGTGGAACTGGAGGTCGTGATCCTCATCTCCCCACGGGAAACCGCTCCTGTTTTCCGGATCGGCTGCTCCCCTAAGGCCCGCTTCGTCGCCGTAGTAGATGCATGGAACTCCCGGAAGAGCATACTCAAGGGAAGAGAGCAGCTTCACTTTACTTACTGCTGAATTACGATCCTTATCTGCAGCCATGAGAGTCATGATACGTGTCCTGTCATGACTTCCGATGAGATTAAGAGCGCCATACAGGTTTTCTTTCGGGTAGTTCTCAACAAGGCTCATGAATCTCTGGCCTGCCACACCCGAAGAAATCGTGTAGTTTATGTAGTCGAGCAGGATATCTCTGAGAGGATAATTCATCGTTCCATCCAGCTCATCCCCTGCGAAGTAATATCTTCTTTCGCCGTAGCTTATCTTGTTGCTCGCGTCTTCCCATACTTCACCGATAAGGAGGCCTTCCGGATCTGTCTGTCTGACCGCCCTTCTGACGCCCCTGATAAATGAGTCAGGTAGCTCATCGGCGACGTCGAGCCGCCAGCCTGAAGCGCCGAGCTTCAGCCAGTGCGGAACTACGCCTTCGCATCTACCGTTCTGTCCGTCAGAGCTGTCGCTACCTTTTGCGGCCTTGCTTCCAAGAATATACTCCTGGAATCCGGGATCTTCCTCTATTACTTCAGGGAGATCCTCAACTCCCCACCATGATTTGTAGCCCCATTTCTCCTTCGGGTCGAACTTGTACCAGCTTCTGTACGGTGAGTCCTCATTCTTCCAGGCTCCATGTCCATCGGCGCCTGGATAGTTACCGTATTTATCAAAATAAAGGCTGTCGCAGCCTGTATGGCTGAATACTCCGTCAAGGATCAGGCGTATGCTGCGCTCGCGGGCAGCTTTCGCGAAGTCTATGAAATCCTGTTCTGTCCCGAAAGCGGGATCGATCCTCATATAATTCCCGGTATCATAGCGGTGGTTGGTTGATGCCTCGAAGATAGGATTCAGGTAGATCACTGAAACGCCGAGTGACTTCAGATAGTCCAGCCTGCCTTTGATACCTCTCAGGCTTCCGCCGTAGATCGGCCACTTCACGACTTTCTTCGCGGAGTCGCGTACGTAGTAAGCTGGCCTGTACCAGTCTTTCTCGACGATCCGCTGCATATCGATGCGGCGCTCGTTCACTCGCCTGTTAGCTTCTTCGCAGCGGCCGAGCCAGTCTTCGTCACGGTCAAATCTGTCAGGAAAGATCTGGTATACTATGCCGTTTTTGTACCAGCCCGGAGTCTCTGAATACTTGAACACCGTGATCTGGTACGGTACAAGCTCTCCTGATGATTCGACAGTCTGGCCTCTTCCGCCATAGCCGTTTTTATTGTTACAGTAATATACTGAATGTATACCCTCTTCATCCATCAGTACAAGCTTAAAGCGGTACCAGAGAAGGCAGCTGTCATCCGGAGCTTTGATGACAGCGGCGAATCTGTGCGTATGCTCGTCTTTACAAGAAGCAGCCGTGTCTTGACTGACGCCGGCAGGATTCTGACCGGCACCGTCAGGATTTTGATCAAAATCCATCTCTGTCATCTGGACCGGAACAAATCCCGGCTCCTCGTCACGCCTGTACTGGAGGACCGCTTCCATCACGTCCGCGCCTGAGATATCGACCGCAAGCGTGACATCCGTTCCCGTTTCGACCGCGCCAAACGGCGATCTGTAAGCTATATTTCTTGAATCGTGGTATATCTTCATACTTTTCTGTTATTACTTTTCTTCAATTAACAAGTCTGCTGATTGTAATAAAGCCGCCCCGTGAGGATATCCGCACCTCACAGGACGGCCTGTATGTCTTTTATACGTAAGTTTTTGTATCTACAGTGATCTGTAGAGCTTGCGGTATTCTTCAGCGGATTCTTCCCAGCCGAAGTGCATGTCTGTCGCGTTCTTCTGGAGCTTTTTCCAGGTGTCCGGGTGATCGAACCAGAGCGACAGAGCGAGGTCGACTGCTGAAAGGAGCCCGTTATCGTCGAAGGTCTTGAAACTGAAACCGTCAGCATCTTCGCCGTAATCCCAGTAGCCGCGTACTGTATCCTTGAGGCCGCCTGTCTCACGGACGAGCGGAAGTGTTCCGTATCTCATGGAGATCATCTGTGCAAGCCCGCATGGCTCGAACAGTGAAGGCATCAGGAAGACGTCGCATCCTGCGTAGATCCTGCGAGCAAGAGCTTCATTGAATGAAATGCTTGCTGAAGCCTTGCCGCCGCTTGCGATCGCAGCCTGTCCAAGAGCTTCTTCATATACGTGGTCGCCAGTTCCCAGCACAACCACCTGCATGTTCCTCTTCCTGAACTCTGCCATGAGGTCAGATACGAGGTTCGCGCCCTTCTGCATGGTAAGGCGTCCGACCATTCCGAATACAGGAACACCTGGATCCTCATTTAATCCCATCTCTTTCTGAAGTGCGAGCTTGTTCTCTCTCTTCTTCTTGAGGCTGTCCGCTGTGTAGTTCACGGCCAGGGCCTTGTCGGTCGCAGGGTCATATGATTTGTTGTCGATCCCGTTGATGATGCCGGAGAGTTTATAGCTCCTGGACTGGAACAGCCCTTCCAGTCCTTCACCGCATTCCGGTGTGCAGATCTCTTTTGCATATGTCGGGCTGACAGTTGTAACTGCATCTGAATATATGACTGCTCCCTGCAGGAAGTTCACCGCGTCATTGTGAATCATCTGGCCCTCTGCCGGCGTTCCGTGAAGTCCGAGCACGTCGCCCGTCATGTACGGATTGTACTGACCCTGGAACTTGAGGTTGTGGATAGTGAACACGGTTTTGATGCGGTCGTACAGCCTGTCGCCGTTGTACTGCTCCCTCAGGAACACCGGGATCAGCGCTGTATGCCAGTCGTTCGTGTGCAGGATGTCCACCCTGAAGTTCTTCGCGATGTGCCGGATCGTCTCAAGCACTGCCTTGGAGAAGAACGCAACTCTCTCACCGTCGTCAAACTCGCCGTAGATCGCCGCGCGCTTGAAATAGAACTCGTTGTCGAGGAAGTAATATGTGACTCCGCCCATCCTGAGCGTGAACAGGCCGCAGTACTGACTGCGCCAGCCGAGATCCACATAGTAGTTCTCGATGTATTTCATCTTCTCCTTATACTTTGCCGGTATCTGGCTTAAAAGCGGCAGTATGACACGGCAGTCCATGTCTTCCGATTTAAGCGCTGCAGGAAGAGCTCCCGCTACGTCGCCGAGGCCTCCCGTCTTCAGGAACGGCGCACATTCAAACGCCGCAAACAGAACATTAGTCTTCTTTGCCATATCAAAGTCTCCATTATACGTGCATACTCTTTGGAATGATCACAGGTTCATCTTCGTCGCCCTCGATCTTGACGTAGTCGCTGACACTTACGTATTTGTCGGCGATTACGTTGTCAAGCATGGCTCCGTCGCCGATGTCGACGTGCATCATGATGATGCTGTTCTTGACTACGGCGCCTTTGCCGATGTTAACTGTTCTGAAGATGATGCTGTTCTCCACTGCGCCCTCGATGCGGCAGCCTGCTGACACGATCGAGTTCCTTACGTCGGAGCTCGGTGTGTAGAATACAGGAGCCTCATCCTGGGTCTTGGTGTAGATCATTCTTTCTTTGTTATTGAACACTTCGTTCCTGATCTCGTGGATGCACATGTCCTGGCTGACCTTGAGGTAGTCCTGCGTGTTGCTGATCTTCCCGAGGTAACCCTTGAACTCGTATGTATCCATATCGACTGTGTCGAGGTTCTTCTTCATGAGCTGGAACATGTCCATATACTCAAGAGCCTTGAACCAGTCGAGGAACTGGAGCATGAATTCCCTGTCGATGATAAAGCACTCCATGAAGTAGTTTGCCCAGCCTCTTGCTTTGCTGTTGATGGATGTGACTTTACCCTTCTCGTCGATGTCGAAGAAGTATCCTGTGTATTTCTCACCTCTCGGCACTTTCATGTAGACCGCGGTGACCGGCTTCCCTGACTCCTGATGGGCTTTGATCAAAGGCTCGAATGACATGTTGTACACGTCGCTTGAGCTTGTCACGATCACGTAATCCGCATCATCACGCTCGAGGAACATCTTGTTCTCGATCAGGTCACGCATGAGGAACCTGCTCTCGCCTGTCTCCACGCCGTAGACCGATCCCGGCATCAGGAACAGTCCGCCGCTCTTCCTGTCGAGCGACCACGGGCTGCCTGTCCCGATATGGTCGATCAGAGACCCTGAGTTGTAAGGCGTGATGACGCCCACGGTCTTGATCCCTGAGTTTTTCATGTTAGAAAGCGCGAAGTCGATAAGTCTGTATCTTCCACAGAAAGGAAGAGATGAGAGCGTCCTGTGCTTCGTCAGTCCGCCGAATCCGTTTCCGGAATATGTGGCGGAAATAAGTCCTATTGTTTTCATCTTTTCCTCCTTTCTATATCGAGAGCTTGGCTCTGCCAAATACTTCGATGTCGCCTTCCTTGGAGCCGACGTCTGTCCGGTCATCCACATTTGCGCCCTCGTTCACGATCGCCCTTGTGATGTGGCAGTCCCGCCCGATGAACGCGTTAGGAAGGATGATGGAATCCTCGACCACTGCGCCCTCGCAGATTACAGCACCGGATCCCAGTATCGAATGCCTGACTGATCCGTAGATCCTGCAGCCATTACTGATCAGGGAATCAGACACATTCGCGTCAGGTCCGATATACTGCGGCGGGTAATAGTTCGAGTTTGAGAACACCTTGTCGTTCTCGGTGAACACGTTGATGTTATCCACGTTGTCCATCAGGTCCATCTGGCTGTCGTAGTAGCTCTGTACTGTCCCTACATCTCTCCAGTAGCCCTCGAACTTGTATACGAAGATCTTCTGCTTCTTCGCGAGCATCTTCGGGATGAGGTCGTTGCCGAAGTCGTGAGTCGATTTCTCATCGTCATGATCCTCGAGCAAAGCCTTTCTGAACGCCTTCCACTTGAAGATGTAGATCCCCATCGAAGCAAGGTTGCTGTCCGGCTTCTTCGGCTTTTCGGAGAACTTCACGATGCGTCCTTCTTCGTCAGCCGTCATGATACCGAACCTGCTCGCCTCTTCCCAAGGTACCTCGATTACTGATACTGTGAGGTCCGCGTCGTTCTCCTCGTGAGCCTCGAGCATCTTGTTGTAGTCCATCTTGTAGATGTGGTCTCCGGATAGGATGAGCACGTTCTCAGGCTCGTACATATCAATGAAATCTATATTGTGATAGATCGCGTCGGCTGTTCCTTCATACCACTCTCCGCCTTTTTCGCCTGCATACGGCGGCAGGATGTGCACACCGCCGTCAGATACGGCAAGGTCCCAGGCCTCGCCTGTCCCAACGTACTGGTTGAGCACGAGCGGCTTGTACTGGATGAGGATGCCGACTGTGTCGATACCTGAGTTGGTGCAGTTGGAAAGGCCGAAGTCGATGATCCTGTACTTGCCTCCAAAAGAGACAGCAGGCTTCGCAATGCTTGACGTCAGCTTGCCGAGCCTGGTTCCCTGGCCGCCTGCAAGAAGCATTGCTATGCATTTTTTCTTTTTCATCAAAATGCCTCCTTATATCGTTTATATAACCGAAGCGTTATTACGCTTTATGAACAATTTATCTGCACATGAAATGAGCATACTCTTATTTAGAGAGCATGCCATATGTCATCTGAGTATTCCTTTATGGTCCTGTCGCTTGAGAAGAACGCGGATCTCGCGATGTTCACGAGTGCCATCTTCTCCCACTTCTGCCTGTCAGAGTACATCTTGTCCACATCTTCCCACGCCTTAACGTAAGAATCGAAATCTCCGAGCACGAAGTACTCGTCGTTGTAGCTGAGCAATGCGTCATAGATCTGCCAGAAGTTGTAGCCGCACTTGCTGAAGAAGCCGTCAACGAGCTGTGCTGTCATGCGTGAGAGCCTCGGGTCATTACCGCATACCTCGCCAGCGTTGTATCCGCCGTGCATGTAGAAGTTCTCGATCTCATCAGAAGTATAGCCGAAGATCTTCATGTTGTCGTCTCCGACGAGGCGGTTTATCTCTACATTAGCGCCGTCCATGGTGCCAAGAGTCACAGCTCCGTTCATCATGAATTTCATGTTGCCTGTACCGCTCGCCTCTTTACCGGCTGTGGATATCTGCTCGCTAATGTCAGCCGCAGGGTATATCAGCTGTGCGTTGGAGACACAGAAGTTCTCTATGAATATTACTTTGATCCTTTCGTTAACGTCAGGGTCTGCGTTGATGATGTCCGCAAGGCTGTTCAGGAATTTGATAACTTCCTTCGCGAAAGCATACCCCTGGGCTGCTTTTCCTGCAAAGATGAACGTGTAGTTGTTTATCGGAAGCTCCGGGTTCTCCTTCAGCCTGTTATAGAGGTCGAGGATCTTGAATCCGTTAAGGAGCTGCCGCTTGTAGGCATGCATCCTCTTGACCTGTACGTCGAACACCGAGTCAACGTCGAGCTTGATCTCCATATTCCTCCTGACGTAGTCGGCCAGGCGGACTTTGTTCGCTCTCTTTACTGCGGCAAGCTGCTCGAGGAACTCCGGATCATCGGCAAGGTCCTCAAGCTTCTTTATCTGATCAAAATCCCGCTGCCAGTCCGGACCGAGCTTCTCGTCGATAAGGTCTGTCAGCTCCGGATTCGCCTGGATCATGAAGCGCCTGTGGCTTATGCCGTTTGTCTTGTTGTTGAATTTAGCCGGCTCCATCTCGTAGAACTTGTGGAACACCGTCTTTTCAAGAATATCAGTATGGAGCGCCGATACGCCGTTCACGGAGTGGCTGCCGATGACAGAGAGGTTCGCCATCCTCACCTGGTTGTCCCAGAGCGGGGATGTATCACGGGCGGTATCCCACCAGTTATCAGTCCTGTTCTGGAGCTCCATCTGCCACCTTCTGTTGATCTCCTCGATTATCATGTAGATCCTCGGGAGAAGCTCCTGGAAGTAAGGGATGTCCCATCTTTCAAGCGCTTCAGGAAGTACTGTGTGGTTCGTGAAGGAGATCGTCCTCGTCGTGATGTCCCAGGCGTCGTCCCACTCGAAACCTTCCTGGTCCATGAGTATCCTCATGAGCTCAGGTATGCACATTGTCGGATGTGTGTCGTTGATGTGGATCTGGACGTGCTCCGGAAGCTTCGTCAGGCCTTCTTCACCGAACTCAGCCTTGTATTTCCTTATTATCTTGCCGAGGCCTGCCGCTACGAGGAAATATTCCTGGCGCAGCCTCAGCTTCTTTCCGATACCGTTCGAATCGTCTGGATAGAGGATGCTCGTGATCGCCTTGATCTCGCTCTTCTCACGCATTGCCCTGGCGTAGTCGCCCTTATTGAAAGCGTCCATGTCGATCGTGTCGTGGACAGGCTTTGCGTCCCAGAGGTACAGGCGGTTCAGAGCCTTTCCGTTTCTTCCGATAACAGGTACGTCAAACGGTACCGCTCTTACTTCGGTGTATCCTACATGCTTGTACTCCATCTTGCCGTTGTTGTAGCTTCTGTCCACACGGCCGCCGAACCTGACGATGACAGAGTTTATAGGCTTTGCTCTCTCCCATATGTAGCCTTCGTCCAGCCAGGCGTCAGGAAGCTCGATCTGGTATCCATCCTCGATCTTCTGCCTGAACAGGCCGAACTTGTAGCGGATTCCCATTCCGTCTCCGCGGATACCGAGCGCCGCCATCGAATCGATGAAGCACGCCGCAAGCCTTCCGAGGCCGCCGTTACCGAGGCCCGGCTCAGGCTCGAGCGCGTAGAGATCGCGGATGTCGATCCCCAGCTCCTTCAGTGCCTGTTCACCCTGCTTCTTTATCCCCAGGTTTATGAGATAATTCTCCATGAGCTTTCCGATAAGGAACTCCATGGAAAAATAATACACTCTTTTATTCTTAGGCGGCTCGAACGCCGCTGCTGCTTCAGCCCTCATCTCAGCCTCACGCTTGATGAGCTCTGCGAGCACTTCAAATCTATCTTCATTATCCAGCTTGTCAGGATTGCTGTCGAACATCGACCTTGCAAGCTGTACGTATTCTGCCCTGAAATCTTCTGCTGTCTTTATCATATGTGCCTTTCCGGGCCGCCTGCCAGCTGTTAGCGCCGGAAGCCAGCCGCTCGTTAAAGTATAGATGTACAGATATCATTATACTCCAAATAAACCATATAATCTATACACAGTTATATTATGATTTGGATGATAAGCATGTATACTACTGTCCCGGCAAGTATGCTGAGCACAGCGCTTCTTTTCCAGATCTGCATCAGCACGACGACTGTCGCCGCAAGCAGCTCAGGTATCCCGAACGGAGCGGAAGTGATGCTCGTCTCCCTGAGACAGTAAATAACAAGCATGCCTATTATCGCTGGCGGAAGGACTTTGCCGAGGTATGTGATATATGGAGGTGTGTCTTTACTGAACACTATGAACGGCAGGAACCTCAGGAGGATCGTGCATATCGCCATTACAGCGACAAGAACAGCTGAATAGATATCGCCCGTCATTTTGCCGCCTCCTTTACTTCTCCGTGCTGATCAAACCGGCTCCGCAATACAGTAAGCGCCACCGTGATCAGGATCATTGCGGGGATCAGGAAATTCTCAGAGCCGAATATCACAAGGCATAACAGCGTTGCGGCCAGCCCTGTGACCGCAGGTATATGGTATTTAGTCTTGAGCCACTGTTCTGTGAATGACGCTATAAAAAGTGCTGTCATGCTGAACTCGATCCCCTCTGTTGAAAACGGCAGGTATGAGCCGATCAGGCTGCCGAGCGTACATCCTGTGACCCAGTAGCTCTGGTCAAACAGCGTGACATAGAATCTGTAATGGTTAAGGTCGGCAGGGCTTACCTCATCGTCGTTCACACTCAGCAGAGAATATGTTTCATCCGTGAGCCCGAAAATCAAGTACAGCTTGTACTTTCCGGCATCTTTATACCTGTCTACCATTGAGATGCTGTAGAACAGATGCCGCGCATTCACCATTATCGTTGTTATTGCCGTCGTAATGATCGATGCGGGTCCCGTCAGCAGCCCTATCCCGACGTACTGCATCGATCCCGCATAAATAAAAAGACTCATGGCAAACGACCAGAGCACTCCGTACCCTGCGTTATCCATGAGTATCCCAAAGCCAATCCCAAGTATCAGATACCCCGCCATGACCGGAACTGATTTATAAAAAGCTTTTCGTATAACTGACATCTTATTCTTTCTTGAATATACACCCTCCGAGCGGCGGCACCGTGATCCGTATGGAGTACGGCATTCCATGGGCAGGCTCCGAAGCCGCGCTCACGAATCCCCGGTACATCCTTCCGGTGGTTTTATCTACTCGTGTGGTGATGCTGCGGTTGGTCCTGCCGCTTCCGGCGTACTTCGTGTCGTCAGAGTTTATTATCTCTTCGTACATTCCCGATTCCGGTACTCCGATCCTGAAGTCGTCGTACGTCCCCGCGCTCGCGTTCAGCACCACGATCAAAAGCTCGCCTGCGTTATCAACAGGGTGATCCTGATCCCAGCTGTCAGAGCCGCTGGTCATAAAGCTCCGCCTGATGTATGTGAATATCTGCTGTTTACTGTTCCCTGCGTCTATCCATCTGAAGCCTCTCCAGTCGCTGTCATTGTCCCACAGCGCAGGGTGCTCCAGGTAAAGATGGTTTATATCGCGTATATAATCCTTGTATTTCCTGTGGTTCTCATGGTCAAGCATGAACCACTCCAGGCCTTCGTAATCGCGCCACTCTATGAACTCGGCAAGCTCATGACCCATAAAGTTAAGCTTTTTCCCCGGATGGGTCATCTGGTACATGGTGAGCAGGCGGATACCTGCAAACTGCCTCCATATATCGCCCGGCATCTTGCTGATAAGGGAGTACTTGCCGTGGACCACCTCGTCGTGTGAAAGCGCGAGCACGTAGTTTTCATTATATGCTGCTCCCGGCTGTGCGGCGAGTCTGTCGTGCTCGTAGCATCTGTCAGGAAAATCGGTCTTCATGTATTCCAGCGTATCATTCATCCAGCCCATGTGCCATTTATAGTGGAAGCCAAGCCCTCCTGCGTCCGGCGGAGCAGTAACATGCGGCCATGTCGTGCTCTCTTCCGCAACGGTGAAGACCCCCTGTGCTCTCGTCCCCACAACGTAATTGAATTCCTTCAGGAATTCCATCGCGTCCAGGTCGCGCTCATCACCGAACATGTTGTATTTCCTCTGCTTCTCGTCCTTCACGCCGTAATTGAGATAGAGCATGCTCGAGACGCTGTCCACTCTTATCCCGTCGATATGATAAAGATCTATCCAGTACAAAGCATTAGAAAGAAGGAAGCTCCTCACCTGCGGCCTTGAGAAATCGAACTTGTATGTGCCCCATTCCGGGTGCTTTCCGCTCTCGTAGAGCATATCTCCGTTGAACTCACCCAGGCCATGGTCGTCCATGCAGAAATGGCCCGGCACCCAGTCCAGGATAACGCCTATCCCTGCCTGGTGGCAGCGGTCTATCAGGTATCTCAAGTCACCCGGGCTCCCGAATCTTGAAGTCGGGGCATAGTACCCTGTGACCTGGTATCCCCACGAGGAATCAAGAGGATGCTCCATCAGCGGAAGGAATTCCACATGGGTGTATCCCATGTCTTTAAGGTATTCCGGCAGTATGTCAGCAAGCTCGACATAAGTCAGGAACGTGCCATCCTCATGCCTTCTCCACGACCCCAGATGCATCTCGTAGATGTTCATCGGCGACCTGAAGGTGTCATGCCTTGCCCTCTTCTCCATCCACTCTTTGTCCTGCCAGTCGTAGTGCATATCTGCGATGCGGGATGCTGTGCCGGGGCGCGGCTCCGAAGTGAACGCAAACGGGTCCGCTTTCATGATGTATTTCATCACGGGCAGCGCTTCTGCACTTCTTCGCGCGCTTGCGCTGGCATCAGCCGGCTCATCGCTCTCTGCAACGTCCGACAGGGTCTTGCCAGATCCGGAAGGCGCAGTCTTGTCGCGGTAGCCGATGTTATATTTATAGAGCTGCCAGGGCTTTGCTCCATGGACGAAGCATGTCCAGATACCGGAGTTCTGAAGCTCTTTCATATCGCACTCATCGCCGCTGCCCATGACGTCCCAGTCGTTGAAGTCGCCGACCACACGGACCGACTCAACGCCGGGCGCCCACACGGTGAACCTCACGCCGCCCTCTTCTGCGTGCGCGCCGAATGTGTTATATGCATTGTAATATTTGCCCTCGTTGAACAGATAGATGTGCTCATCCGTGAGCTTTGAATCCGCTTTTGCCAGATGTCCTTTAATGCTCATGATACGGCCTTTCTCTCCAGGAAGATCACTGACCTGCTGATTCCGTCAGTCATTCCAGGAGCTCCTGTCTATATCATATCACAAAACAGGGCCGGAGGCGCTTTTTTCAGACATGATTATACTATCTTTGCTTTTCTGAGTGTGCAGTATGTCGCGCCGTTCTCTTCATATGTGTCAAAAGTCCCGACTACCGTGACTTCACTTCCGACTTCCGGGTAATCATCCGGATAATCATGTTTGTCCTTGAGCTCAAATTCCAATCCCTGCTGGCAGCATGCAGAACAGCGCGAACACCAGAGCCTGTACAGCCACGATAGTCGAGCCGACCGGAGTCCCTGCGAGTATCGATACGATTATCCCCGAGAATGAAGATAACACCGCGACAACCGCAGAGCACACCGTTACACTGAAGAAGCTCCTGAACACACGTATTGCGGAAAGCGCCAGGCACAGGTACACATCCTTCAGCTCGAGAGTGAGGATAGATGTCGAGCCGAACAGCGTGCTGCACACGTCGCCTGAAACATTTCCCGAGACCGGGAATATGTTCATGACCATGTAGCCGAATGCAAGGGCCGCGGCAGCCAGCACCGCAATTGTTTTCTTATTCATTTTTATTCTCCGATCAAAATCAAACTATACCGAAACAGGCCCTGCTTCCGCAGTGCCTTAACTAAAGTGTTAACCGACACCTGCTGGCGTCAGTCGTTCAGTCTGATCTTCATCGTAATGAGATTCTCTGCTGCTCTTGTGATGGTCCGCTTCTGAAGAAGAGCGGCGCCTGAAATGAAGACTGCGGCGATCGCCGCGATCATAGAAATGGCAGAAGTGCTTTTCCTGGTGAGGTCTCTGGACAGCTCGACTATTGCGCAGACAGGGCATCCTTCGCCTTCGCAGTCATGAAAAGCTTCCGCAGAAATGTAATAGAAAGACAGCGCGACAGTTGATACGATCAGTGCCGCGAGCAGCAGTGCTATAGACTTTCTTAAAACTTTCATATCCATAATACAAGGATATTATGACATATGGGGCAATACCCTGAAATAACGCTTGTGTTAAGTTATTGTGTAGTTCTTGTGTAGAGCTACTTTAGAACATATACTTTCTTGTTCCGCCGGCCCCAGCTGAAGCACTCCTTGGTGCTGCGCATGTAGAGGTCGATTATGTGTCCTTTAACCGCGCCGCCGCAGTCGTTCGCGACAGCAGTGCCGTAGCCCTCGACGTAAAGCTTCGTACCGTACGGGATCACACTCGGGTCGACAGCGCAGGTCCCATAATGACAGGTGCCCCTTGCGCCGTGCGCGTTCTTCCCGAAGTAGTACGCCGTGCAGTTCCCGATGAAAGTCTCGCCGAATTCGACCGGCCCTGTCTCTCCTGTCACGCTCGTCCCGAACCTGAGCTGTATGTTGGTCGGCCTCTTGACCCAGCGGTCAAATTCCTTTTTCGTCTTTTTCTTCTTTCCGTTCACATACTTGTATGTATACTTGTAAACGGCTTTCCCCGGCTTACCCTCGGTCCTTACGATCGTGCCGCTTGCCAGGCTCTTGTCGAACACCGCGCCTTCCTCTTTCGGCTTGATGGTCTCTTTCTTCTCCTCCGTCACGATCTCGACCCGTGTGATATTGATCCGGTCATCAAAATCCAGTTCCTCTTCAAGTGCGGGTTCCACAAGGTCGTCCTCGTCAAGCTCGATATCGTTATAATCCAGAGTTTTTTCGACCGTACCTGGGTAGAGCACCAGCTTTTCCTTCTTGCCGCCGATGCTTGCTTTATGTGTCTCAGCCTTGAGGATCTCGATCGTCATACCGTCCTGTATGAACTCATCAGCACCGGCTGCAGCTTTCCGCATGCTCCCCGCGGTCCGCTCAAGGTCATGCTCAAAAGGAAGAATCGGCTCATTTTTCCCAAGCGTCCCTGTATAGCGCAGATACAGGCGCTTAAGGCTGCGTGCTATATCAGAAGGGCCAAGTTCCATGGCATCTTTCTCATAAAGGCCGAGCACCATGTCGTCGTCCCCGATCTCATATCCGCGCTCTTTGACAAATTCTGACACTTTATGAGCACGAGTCATATATTCTGTCTCTATATCACCATCAAAGGTGATGTATTTCACATTCACTTTCTTCGGGATCATTTCATTCACAAC
>CAZBFD010000019.1:13247-16481 GCA_964491055.1 uncultured Eubacterium sp. | reverse complement strand
AATTTGACGACCGGTATGTCTATTCCGCTCAGGTCTGACCCTTTGAGGTATGTCTCGCCGTAATTCCCCGGCGTTATGATGAGCTCGTCCGTGTACTCCGCTTTCTGGCGCATCTCGACTTCTATAGTATCGATCAGGGCCTGCTCGCTCATCGGCTCGACTATCCCGTTCGTCCCGATGACTGAGATCCCGCCGACAACGCCGAGAACAGGGTTGAATGTCTTGGCAGCGATCTCCATGCCCTGAGGAATAGAGATCACGACGTCCGCCCCGCCTTCGTATTTTTCTTCATCAAGCACGAGCTGGACCGCGTCCGTTATCATACGACGAGGCACGCTGTTTATCGCGGCATTACCGACAGGCTGGTCAAGTCCGGGCTTTGTCACACGGCCCACTCCTTTGCCGCCGTCTATCCGCACACCCTGCTCGTCAGACAGCGTCACAGTCGAAAAAATAAGGATGCCGTTGGTGGCGTCTATGTCGTCACCCGCATCCTTTTTTACTGCACACCAATATTTACCGGCCTCGCAGCCGCTTTCCTCTATCACTGTTTCGACCAGAAGTCCCTTGCCGGTCATGACCGATACTGTCTCAGGAACCTTTCCGGTCAGCGCATATCTTGCTGCGCCAGAAGACGCAAGCGCGGCGCACGTACCCGTGGTATAGCCGCATCTCAGCATCTTCGTCCCGCTTCTCACATAGTGTTCAAATGCCATGATTTCTCCTGTCGCTTAAGTCAGCAGGGATCATGCGTCGAGTTCATTCCCCGTAAGGAGCCTGTAAGCCTCCTTGTACTTCTCGATAGTCACGTTGATAACATCATCCGGAAGATCCAGGTCACTGTCCGGATGAGCTTTCAGCCAGTCTCTTACGTACTGCTTGTCATATGAAGGCTGCGGCTTTCCCTCTTCATATCCCTCAAGCGGCCAGAACCTGGAGCTGTCCGGGGTAAGCATCTCATCTGCGAGAGTCACATTCCCGTTTTCGTCGATACCGAACTCGAATTTAGTATCGGCTATGATGATGCCCCGCTCCAGAGCGTACGCCGCGCATTTTTTATATAATCCCAGGGAGAAATCACGGATCATTGCGGCATACATCTGCCCTCTTTCAGGAAAATCTTTTTCTATTACGTCCATGCTCTTTTCATACGAGATATTCTCGTCATGGCCGCCTATGTCAGCCTTGGTGCTCGGCGTGTAGATAGGCTCAGGGAGCTTCTGCGACTCCTTAAGCCCCGGGACGAGTGTGAGCCCGCATACCTTTCCGGTCTTCTTGTAGCTCTCCCAGCCGCTTCCCGTTATGTATCCGCGCACGATGCACTCCACCGGGAGCATGTTCAGCTTCTTGCAGAGCATGCTTCTTCCCGCGAACTTATCATTCCTGAAAAATTCAGGCATATCGTTCACGTCGGTCGACTTCATGTGGTTGTTGACAAGGTGCCCTGTATAATCGAACCAGAACTTCGACATCTGAGTGAGGACCTTACCCTTGTCGGTTATCTCGTTCTTCAGGATATTGTCAAAAGCCGAGATCCTGTCAGTCGCGACCATGATAAGCCCGTCCGGTGTGTCATATATTTCTCTTACTTTTCCTTCTTTTATCGGTTTGTACTCTTCCAAGGCGTCCTCCTTACATGCCGTCATGATTTTGATCCTGGTGCGGTCAAAATCCAGTTCATTCATTCATGCTCTCCCGAGCATGCTCTTAGCGTCAGCCGTTATATGTGAGCTGCTGCAGATAATACTTGGACTTCTGGTCCATTTCATTACGGTACCACGCGAAGCCCTCATCAACTTTATTCTGGTACTTGAACATGTCGTACTGCATGTCCTTCTCGATGTCCTCGACCGTCGTGTTGCTGTCCAGGCCCATGAAGTGGCACATCTCATACTGGTAGACGTCGTCTCCTTCCTTGTTCCAGTAGACATATTTCTTGTCAGGATACTTGTGTATCAGCCTCATCATAACGACCAGCGCGTCATCACGGCTCGGGTCGTAAGGCTTGGCCACGTATACCCCGTATACCTCGAACCTCGGGTCGTATTTTTCTTTATCAGCGAAGATCTTCTTGTGGTGGCCGCCGTCAGCTTTCTTTATCCTCTTCCTGGCAGTCTTCACAGCGGCTTTTAACAGGTCATCACGGCCGTTTATCTCGTTATATGTGAGCTTGACCGCAAGGTCTTCCACAGTGACGTTCTTATGCTCGCCGATGCCGTTAATGGCTATACCTGCTTCATCCTCGATCTCGTCAGGCTCTTCCTTGCTCCTGATATATACAGTGACTTTGTCGCCGTTTGACAGGCGCTCGTCCTTATCGCATTCGTAATACAGGCCTTCCAGGAACCTGTCGAGCGCCTCGATACGCTTCTTCTCGCCAGCGTCCGCGCTCTTCTCGTCTATTCCCATATCCGCGATGATCTTATCACGGTCGATCCTGTTCTTGACATTGTCCGAAACGAATCTTCCGTATCCGTTGGTCCCGTCAAAAGCCTCGTTTGGAACGCTCCACTTCTTCGCCACATTAACCGTAGCCGTCTGTGCCTGCTTCTTCTCAACTTCCTCTGTCTGCTGCGGATTATCCGCTTTACCGTCACCTTCCTCACCATACATGATCCACATGACGGCTCCGCCGATGACAAGAGCGACACAGAGCGCTATAAAGAGAAGGATCGCCGCAAAAATGCCGAGGCCGCATCCACAGCCGTCCCTTTCTTCCTTCTCAGCCTTTTCCTTTTTATTCTTCTTTGGCTTCTCTTTTTCGTGCTTACCTTCGCTACCCATTAAGTTCCCCTCTATATAGATCCGGCAGCAGTTATCCGCCGGCACATACCCATTTCATTATACACTATTACAGGATTCTTTACACCCAATTTAGGCCAAACTGTGATACAATCTATTTATGCAGACCTCTTAAAAGCTCCGAAAAGGGACAGTCCCCTTTCGGAGCATGACAGAAAAATACGACCTCCCGATGGGGACTGTCCCCATTCGGGAGCTATGACACGACAAAGAGAGTTCATCATCTATGATAAGAAGCCGCGGAAAACTTAAAAAAAAGCGCTTTGATAAGCTCAGAGCGCTCTACAGGCACGAAGAGAAACGTCTTGCTTT
Organism: uncultured Eubacterium sp.; assembly: GCA_964491055.1. Lineage (GTDB taxonomy): Bacteria > Bacillota > Clostridia > Peptostreptococcales > Anaerovoracaceae > Aminicella. The sequence continues at coordinate 13,367 of CAZBFD010000019.1, read as the reverse complement.
CCTCGGCACCATCGACTACGATGACGACGACGACTTCGAAGATGATGAACAATACGGATCTGAAGAGGATGAATTCGAGGATGTCGGAGAGCTTCTTTCCGTTGAATTCTTCGATTTCTA
>CAZBFD010000019.1:0-13147 GCA_964491055.1 uncultured Eubacterium sp. | reverse complement strand
AGGATGAATTCGAGGATGTCGGAGAGCTTCTTTCCGTTGAATTCTTCGATTTCTATTGAGTATCACGAAATGGTCCGAAAAGAACTTATCCCTTTTCGGGCCATTCTTTATTAATACGGCAGATCTTTTATCTTTTCGTATATGTCTCTTACCGCGTTTACCAGGTCCTCATCTGACATGTCGTCATCGGCCTGGAATAACAGTTCCTTCTTATAGAACATGCACGGCACTCTGTCGTGCGGATACTGCTCACAGAAGAACGGCATCAGGTCTTCTTCGATGTGCTGGAAGTCGTGTGTGTTATATTCCTGCGGATTTTCCATTCCAACATCTTCTATCGCCTTGCTCACAACTTCGCACTGATGGTCGCCTTCTCTATAGAAGTATTTTACTTTTCTGAAATTCATCGTCAATCCTCCAGTTCTTCCATGACGCTCCTGTAAGCCGGACGGATGATCTTGCCCTGTCCGATCAGCTCTTCGATCCTGTGCGCGCTCCATCCGACGATACGCGCGATGGCAAACAGCGGCGTGTAGAGCTCGACCGGGATCCCAAGCATCTTGTATACGAAACCGCTGTAGAAATCGACGTTCGGTGAAACGCCCTTGAATATGTGGCGCTTCTCGGCGATAAGCTCTGGAGCAAGCTCTTCAATGAGGTTGTACATCGTCATGTCTCTATCCTCATGCTTCTCCACGGCAAGCTCTTCACAGAAGCCCTTGAGCAGCTTCTCTCTCGGGTCTGACAGCGAGTAGACGGCGTGTCCCATTCCGTAGATGAGCCCTTTATGATCAAAGACTTCGCCGTCGAGCATCTTCGAAAGATAATCTCTCATCTCAGCCCTGTCAGTGACATCGTTTACATTCGCGCGGATGTTGTCCATCATTTCCATGACTTTGATGTTGGCGCCGCCGTGCTTAGGTCCCTTCAGCGATGACATCGCGGCTGCGATAGTCGCGTACGCATCTGATCCGGATGATGTGACTACCCTTGTCGTGAACGTGGAGTTATTTCCTCCGCCATGCTCCATATGCAGGATCAGCGCCGTATCAAGAGCCTTTGCTTCCAGCTCCGTGTACTGGCTGTCAGGCCTGAGCATCCTCAGGAAATTCTCTGCGGTCGACAGCGACGGATCAGGACGGTGTATGTACATGCTCTCATCTCTGTTATAGTGGTTATATGCATGATAGCTGTACGCCGCGATCATCGGGAACACCGCGATGAGCTTTATCGCCTGCCTGATGTTGTTCTCGAGCGTATCCACCTTCGCCTGCTGGTCGTACGATGCGAGCGTAAGGATGCTCCTCGTCATGGAGTTCATAATGTCTCCGGACGGTGCTTTCATGATGACGTCGCGCGTGAAATTTGTCGGGAGCTCTCTCGCCTCACCAATGTATTCCCTGAACTCCTTCTCCTGCTTCTTCGTCGGGTACTGACCGAACAAAAGCAGGAATGCTGTCTTGGCGAACCCGTACTCATGCTCGCCGATCGAGTTTATGATCCTGTCGATCCTGTGACCCCTGTACCAGAGCTCGCCGTCACACGGCTGCATCACTCCGTTCTCGTCAGGCTTGAAAGCGACGATCTTGGAGACTCCCGTGAGTCCCGTGAGGACGCCTTTTCCGTTAAGGTCCCTTAATCCTCTGTTTACATTGAATTCCTTAAAAAGCTCATCGGAAATGTAGTCATTCTTCTGGCACAGCTTCTGCATCTTCGCAGCATACTCGGCAAATTCTTCTTCCTGTGTCTTCATAAATATTCCTCCCGTTTCCTATGATATACCAGATATTATTTAATAATATAATACCACAAAAAACTTGTCCTTAAAAGACTGAGCCCCCTTATTGCGCAGAAGCCCCGGGATGAGTTATAATTTTATATAATAGGCTACTCAGGAAGGCTGCCCGAGGATAATACACATCAAAATTCCGTTAATATCATAGAAATATTTATATTGTAAGGAGAAAGACATGAAGTTTTCTCTGCGTACCAAGGCCATCATCCTCATCATCCTTATCTCTGCCGTGCTCGGCATCAGCAGTATCATCCTTTCTGCAAGGTTCATAAGGTCTACCGTAGACAGCATATATGAAGACAAGGCAACGGATGTCGCTGCGACTGTCGGCCAGATCGTAAATAAAGACAGAGCTGAGCGTCTGAGCGACGAGGTACTGTCGATCTACAACAAAACAGAGAACAAGGTCGGAAGTGATGAGTGGGGCTCTGATGAATTCAATGAGTACCTCGCGAATTATGCAGATATCGAGGGGTCAAACGACTTCGTTTCGCTTCAATCGGAGCTCAGAGAGGTACAGGATGTGAATGACATTGACTGCGCCTATCTGGCTGCTGTTGACGTCCCGACAGAGAGCATGATCTACCTTGTCGACGGAGCATATGAAGATGCCTGCCCTCCAGGATGTTTCGATCCTATATATGATGCCAATAAGGATCTTCTGACTGATCCGGAAAGAGGATTCCCTCCTTATATCACGGATACAGAGCCATATGGACGGCTCGTCACAGCAGGTGTTCCTGTACACGGTCCTGAAGGCAACGTCATCTGCTATGCTCTGGTCGATATTTCACTGGACGAGATCAAAGCCAAGCAGGACCAGTTCGTGCTTATGCTCAGCGTACTGCTTATGCTGCTGACCGTCCTGATCTGCATCATCTCGATCCTGCTGCTTAACCGTATCGTCATAGACCCGATCAACCGTCTGAGCAGCGCGGCGGCGCATTTTGACGCTGAAGAAGGCAACACCGAGGAGATCGACAAGCTGTCAATCAAGTCCCAGGACGAGATGCAGTCGCTGTATTCATCGATCAAAAAAATGACGCACGACATCGTCGGATATATCAGCAATCTCAAGAGAACTACCACCGAGCTGAGCCAGACCAGGCTGAAAGCCGAGGAAATGGATGAGCTCGCCCACAAGGACGCACTGACAGGCGTAGGAAGCAAGCTCGCGTACGACCAGAAAGTGCTGGAACTCACAGATGAGATCAAAAACGGCAGCGCCAGGTTCGGGATCGTCATGGCAGACCTGAACAACCTTAAGACGCTGAACGACAATTACGGTCATGAGAATGGCAACCTGGCGATCCAGAAGACCTGCCAGATCCTCTGCGATGTATTCAAGCATTCTCCAGTATACCGTATCGGCGGCGATGAATTCGCTGTAGTGATAAAAGGCAGAGATTACAACAATATAGAAGATCTTATAGCCAGCTTCAATTCGCTTATCGCTGAGCCTTCAGCAGACTCAGCCGGCGGAGAAAAGCCATGGGAGAACATAAGCGCTGCTATCGGGTATGCCATTTACAATGGTGAGCAGTCTGTGGACGAAGTGTTCCGGAAAGCTGACCATAACATGTATGACAGAAAGAAAGAAATGAAATCCCGCGCATCCGGGAAATAGTAAGGGTTAAAAAGCAAGCGCCTGCCGGTTCTTTCCGGCAGGCGCTTTTACTATTCTTTTCTGATCAGTCGCCGCCGCCGATCATCGCGGCAAGGAACGACTTCAGGCGCTCGCTCTTCGGATGGTTGAATATCTCGTCCGGTGTGCCTTCTTCCACGATCTTGCTGTTGTTCATGAAAATGACGCGGTGGGCGACTTCTTTAGCAAAGCCCATCTCGTGGGTGACTACCACCATCGTCACATGCTGTTTCGCAAGGTCCTTCATGACCGCGAGCACTTCTCCTGTTATCTCAGGGTCCAGGGCAGACGTAGGCTCGTCAAAAAGCATGATCGACGGGTCCATCGCAAGCCCTCTCGCGATCGCGATCCTCTGCTTCTGGCCTCCTGAGAGCATGCCCGGATACTGGTCGCGCTTGTCAGGGAGCCCTACCATTTTAAGGAGCTCAAGCCCACGCTCTACAGCATTTTCCTTCGGGACGCCCTTGACTTTGATTGGAGCGTATGTGATGTTCCGGAGGCATGTCATGTGAGGGAAGAGATTGAAGTGCTGGAAGACCATCCCGGTCTCCCTCGTGATCTTCCGGAGCTCTCTGTCCGGAAGATATTTTGCCTTCCCGTCCGGGCCTGTCTGAACGAATGTCTGCCCGTTCAGAGTGATAGACCCTGATGTTATTCTCGTAAGACAGTTCACACACCTGAGGAGCGTGCTCTTGCCGGATCCTGACGGCCCGATGATTGCGACTGTCTCACCCTCCTGGACTGACAGGCTGACATCGTCGAGAGCAGTACAGCTGGCATACTGTTTGACGATATGTTCCATTCTCAATACTTCTGCCATATCTACTCCTCCCTTTCGTCATATTTCGAGAAGTGCTTCTCGACTTTGTCCGCGATAGTCTGGCATATAAAAGTGAAGAACATGTAGACTATGGCAGCTACAACATATACCGCGAGCACGAAGTCTCTGTTCACCATGCTCTCGGACACTCTCATGATCTCCTGCAGGGTGATAACCGACGCAAGTGCTGTATCCTTTATAAGCAGGATCGCCTCGTTCGCAACGCCCGGCAGCACGACTCTCATCATCTGCGGTATCACTATGTCGAACATCTCCTGCGTCTTGGACAGGCCGAGCGAATGGCTCGCCTCATACTGCCCGTGGTCGATACTGTTTATGCCTCCCCTGTAGATCTCCGCGATATACGCCGCGTAGTTAAGGACGAATGTGAGCGCAGCCGTCGGAAACGCCGGAAGCGTTATATTCAGCGCGATCGGGAAGAAAAAGTAGAAGAACCACAGCTGAAGGATCAGCGGTGTTCCCCTGAACACGAACACATAAAACCTGCATATCCACCTTATGGGAGCTATCTTGCTTATCTCGCCGAACGCGATCGGAAGCCCGAGAGGAACAGCGAGCAGGATAGTGACTGCCCACAGCTGCAGAGTGACAACGGATGCCCGCAGTATCGTCGGCGTTGCTATCTCCCAAAGATAGACCATCGTTTCCTGGAAAGTCATTGACATATCGTCACCTCAATCAGTAGAAAAAACCGGCCGCCCCGCAGGGCGGCCGGTACTCCGCCATATCTTTACAGATCTTCGTAGATCACCATGTTCCTTCCGAACCATTCATTACTGATCTTCTCAGCTTCGCCGCTGTCGATGACAGCCTTGAGAGCCTCGTTGAACTTTTCTGTAAGCTCTGTGTCTTCTTTACGGAAACCTACAGCATAGTCATCAGATCCGAAATTGAATTCACTCTCATAGAGCTTTTCTTTGTTCGCGTTATTATATACTGCGTAGATCTCATCGATAACGACTACATCTGCTCTTCCTGCCTTCATGTCAAGCAGAGCCTGGTCGTATGTCTTGTACTCTGTAACATTACCCTTGAACATATCATAGTTCGGATCCGCCTTGATGTCGTCTGCAGCAGCAGAGTCAGCCTGTGTTGCTACCTTGTAGTCCTTAAGCTCCTCACTCGACTTGATGTTGATCTTATCATCAAGTGACATAACTAGCTCTCTGTTCGCGCAGTATCTCTTGGACATCGACATGTTCTTGATACGGTCAGGTGTTACTGAAAGACCGTTCCAGATGCAGTCGATCTTCTTTGAAGCGAGCTCAGCTTCCTTAGCTGTCCAGTCGATCGCCTTGAACTCTACGTCCAGGCCCATCTCCTTGAATACAGCCTTCGCGAGGTCGATATCAAAACCCACGATCTCGTTGTTCTCGTCACGGAATCCCATCGGTGCGAATGTATCGTCAAGACCTACAATAATTGATCCCTTGTCTTCGATGTACTCCCAGTCAGTCTTCTCACTGCTTCCGCCGCCGCTGTTCCCGCATCCTGTCAGTGCAAACACCGAAAGCGCCATGACCGCGATCAGTACAACAGCAATAACCTTTCTCATTGCTTTCTTCATTTCATTCTCCTCCATTACCAGCATCGATTTAACACTTTAAAGCACTTATCACTTGAAATCATCTTAACATGCTATATCCCATTTTGCAAGACTTGCTTTATCATCTTCTGTTAAGCTTTGCGATCGTTGCAACGATATCTATTTCAGCCGGGCAGACCTTCATGCATGAGAGTGACTTTGAGCAGCCGTTCCCGAAATGCTTTCCGTATACTGTGCTTATTTCCTTAGACTTCTCTCTGTTCCTCTCTGATACCAGGTAGCAGTCATTTGCGAAGGATGCGCCAAAGAAGCTCTTCCCGCCTGCGTAATTCGGACAGACCTCCATACAAAGCCCGCACTTAAGGCACTTAGCTGCAATATAGTCCTGCTTTTGGTCGGCATCTTTCCGTGGGCTGTATTCTCCGATATATACATTGTCCTGAACGAGGTTTTGCTGTATGGATGACCTGTCGACTATGAGATCATGAATGACTGGGAATTTACGGAGCGGGCTGATAATGATATCACCATGGCCGAAGTCTTTTATGAATGCCTGGCAGGCAAGTACAGGAATACCGTTCACCACCATCGCACACGCGCCGCATACGCCCTGAAGGCATGAACGCTCCCAATCGATCCTGGTAGTTACTTTGCCCTCCGTGTTCACTATGTCGTCGTTATAGTTGATATAATCAAGGAGCCCTGCTATCGTATTATGCTCAGGCCCGTCATAGTTGAACTCTTCCCAGTAAGGCTCTGACACCGGTGATTCCTGCCTCAGGATCTTAACTCTCATACTCGCCCTCCTTATCGAACCTGACTCTGTACAGGCCATCATCATAAGATATCAGAGTCGCGCCATCATATGAATGATCCATCTCTGAAAAGTCGCTCCTGTAATGGGCGCCCCTGCTCTCTTTTCTTTCTTCTGCGCTTGTGAGCACAGCGCGGGCGATAGCAAGTATCCCCGAAAGGCTGTAATTTGCATACGGCGGCACGCTGCTATCATACTTTATCCTTTCAGCTATAGAAATATAGTTGTCTATTTGCCTAAGTCCTGTCATAAGGCCGTCTTCACTCCTGACTATCCCTGCATATTGCCTCATCGTATCCGCGAGCATGTCCCGGATGTACATCGCAGGGAATGGGCTTTGCGTTTCGAGCTTTTGCTTAAGATGTTCCCACTCTTCCTCGATATATCCAGTCATGTCCGGATGCCCTGTATCCGCACTCCTTCTGGCGATCTCCTCTGCCGCCACTTTACCGCCGTACATTGCGGTGAGAAGGGAATTCCCTCCGATCCTGTTAGCGCCGTGGTACATTGACGCACACTCACCGACAGCAAACAGATTCTTTATATTCGTTTCATGATCGAGATGCACCGCAAGTCCTCCCATGAAGAAATGCACTGACGGAGCGACTGGTATAGGCTCTTCGGCGATGTCGATGTCCAGATACTTCATGCAGAGTTCCCTGACCTCTGGAAACTTCCTTTCGATCAAAGCCTTGTCCATAAACGACGCATCCAGGAACACATCTTTCCCGGAGCTATGTATCTCCCGCGATACTACATCTCTAGTCATCAGGTTTCCCCGCGGCCCATATTTATCCTCCATGAAATAGACTCTCCTGTCATTCTCCAAATAGAAGAGCCTTCCGCCTTCACCTCTCACGGCCTCCGACACTAGCATGCGTTTCTGAGGTGTCTCGATCGTGGTCGGATGATACTGGATGAACTCCAGATTTTTGAGCAAAGCCCCTTGTGTGAAAAGCTTCCCCGCGGCGTATCCGTCGCACTGCGTAGATCCCGTGGTCTTTCCAAACAAAGCATTCTGCCCGCCTGTCGCTATCACAACAGCATCGGCATAAACTGCTTCCAGCTCGCGAGCATGCTCGTCAAAAAGGAGCGCACCGAAGCAGGTGCCATCCTGGATCAGAGCAGAATAAAACCAGCAGCCAAGTCTCCTTTTTATCAATCCTGCTGCCTCATAGCGCCTTGATTCCATAACGAGAGCAGATACTATCTGCTTACCTGTCGACGATCCGCAGTAATGTGTACGCCTGTATGACTGACCTCCAGACGTTCTTATAGCAGGCTTGCCATTTTCATCTACAGTAAACACAGTGCCTATGCTCTCGAGGAAATGTATGATCTCCTCTCCGTGCTCGCAAAGTCCTGTTACAGCTTTCTTTCCTCCAAGGTATGCCCCGCCTTTAAGAGTATCTTCAATATGGCATGCCACAGAATCCCCCGGATCATGATCTGCAAGCACAGCATTGATACCTCCTGCAGCCATCACTGACTGAGCACGTTCAGATGGCACCGGCGAGGCAAGCGTAACATGTACACCAAGCTGGGCACAGCGGACCGCGCATTCTATTCCAGCTATGCCACTTCCGATGATGAGAGCATCCTTCATCCTTCGCCTCCCGTCATCACGAACATGACGATCTCCCCTTTCACAACAGCAAAGACCGCTACAACAAATACAAGCACACAGATGATGCAGGCGATCCTGTCAAGAGTCTTCTGCTGTTTTTCAGTCGTAAGTATACCTAATGTGATCAGGGCTTTGCTGAAAGAAACGGATACATGCGCCATCACTGCTCCGTAGAACAGTATCTGACAAATGACTATCAGTATAAAAGGAAGCCAGATCCTGTTCTCAGACGTCGCCTTCAGCAATTCAAATGTCTTGAGATGCATTATCAGAAGCGGAAATATCAGAGCTGCCGATACACGCTGTATAATAGTCTCTTTATTAAAACCCGGGTAAAGATCAAGCCTTGTGCCATCTCCCAGGAGAAATACTTCACACATGCCAATTACTGCATGGATACAGCCTAGTACCATGACCGGCACTGCTGTCAGCTTAAATGCGGGGATATATGACATAGTGATATACAGGAAAGTGTTGCATCCGATATGCACCAGTAAAAATAATATCGACAGAAGTCCAAGAACAGCATTTGCCCTTTTGAATTTCATTTTCAGATCCTTTCTATCGGTGAGAATTTCAGATAATACTAATTGTATCACATTATGTGGATTACTGCTGCTTATTCCCTTCAGCCAGCATAAAAAACCGCTTTACAAATCGTTTTGAACATGGTATATAGTAGCTGGTGGACGGTATTCCGAACGGAAACTATACCATCATATGATCAGGAAGAAAAAGAGCCGGACATACAGGCCTGCATCATAAGCGAGCAGGACCGCCTGAAGAGCCGGAGAAGTATTCCGCGATATTATGAACGTCCATCCGCTGGTAAATAGTTGCCGATGCGGATTTTTTAGTCCGCGCGGCAGAAACAGCCTTCGCGGATTTTTCTTTCCGCAGGAAAGGAGCATCGAAATGACAAGAGAAGAGAAAAATGCTCAGATAAAAAAGGAAGCTCGCGCGACCATCATACTGTTCGTGATCTGCTTCCTCTGGCATGTCGGCACAGGTTATCTCCTGTCCGGCCTGGATATAAAAGTGCTCGGCCTTCCGCTCTGGTGGGTGCTCAGCACTCCGGGCCTGTTCGTTATAGCAGTCGTGGGAGTTATCTATCTCCTGAAGAAGGTATTCGTGAACTTCAGCCTCGAAGACGAGGATGAGCCTGCTGAGAAATAAGTATCAGCAAGGTTTCCGGCAGTCTTTCTCCGCATATGTGTGCGGAGCGGAGCAAGCAGGCTGTTCATGAAGATTTTGATCAGAAAGGAGACATACCATGAACGGAAATCAGATGGCGATCCTCGGGATCCTCGTAGGATATATGGCGCTTAATGCCATAATCGGCATATGGATAAGCCACGTCTCGGCAAAAGAAAACGCCGCGAGCGGCTTCCTCCAGAACTACTTTGTCGGCGGACGCACGATGGGAGGTGTCGTGCTCGCCATGACACTTATCGCGACATACACAAGCGCAAGCTCGTTCCTCGGCGGGCCGGGCCTCGCTGCAAGCTGGGGACTGACACAGTCCTGGGTCGCGGTCATCCAGATCGGTACGGCATTCCTCACGCTCGGTGTGATCGGGAAGAAGCTCGGCATCATCTCACGCCGCATCAAAGCCGTGACGATCTCAGATTACCTCAAGGCGAGGTATAAATCGCCAGTCGTCGTCATACTCTGCAGCATCATGCTCGTCGTGTTCTTCATCACGCAGATGATCGCTCAGTTCAAGGGCGGCGCCACGCTGATCCAGACAGTTACAGGGCTTCCGTATATGACTGCCCTTATCCTGTTCTCGGCGATAGTAATCATCTACACGTCGTTCGGCGGATTCAAAGCCGTGGTCATCACTGACACGATCCAGGGATTCATCATGGCATGCGGCACTTTCCTGCTGCTCTTCTTCGTGATCCGCGCAGGCGGCGGACTTGAGAATATAATAGAGTTCAACAACGCCAGCAACCCTGGCTGGGACCTCATCGGCAAGGGCGAATATGGAGCCGGCGTCGCCTCGCTGCAGCCGGGATACCTGATCTCGTTCTGGGTGCTCGTCGGAGTCGGCGTGCTCGGCCTTCCGCAGACAGCGGTAAGGGGCATGGGCTTCAAGGACACAGAGTCACTTCACAAAGCCATGATCTTCGGAACAGTCGTAGTCGGCATCCTGATGATCGGCATGCACTTCGCCGGAGCACTTGCATATCCTCTTATCGGTGAGGAGCAGCTTGCGAACACTGACTCAGTCATCCCGTATGTCGTGAGCAAATACATGCCAGTCTGGGCAGCCGGCCTGTTCCTCGCGGCGCCGCTTGCGGCAGTCATGTCGACAGTCGACTCGCTCCTGATCCTGGCATCGGCTACGATACTGAAAGACCTATACTTCACCTATATCGCGAAGAAAAACGTTACTGACATCGTCAAAGCCGACGAAGATGAAGAAGTGCATGTAAGCGACTCCACAGAGAGAAAGCTCAAATACTGGACATTCGCGCTCACCCTCGTGATCGGCCTGATCGTGTTTGTGCTCGCGATGAACCCGCCGTCGATCCTGGTATGGATCAACCTGTTCGCGCTCGGCGGACTCGAAGCGACATTCTTCTGGCCGCTGATCGGCGGACTCTACTGGAAGCGCGGCAACGCCGCGGCGTGCATCGCGTCAGTGATCTTCGGCGTCGGTACATTCATCTTCTTCAACCAGGTGAAGATCGCGCCATTCGGAATCCATGAGATCGTGCTCGGCCTCATCGCAGGCGGAATCGCGTATTTCGCGGTCGGCATGATGAACAATAAAGAGCTTGATCCCGATGTGCTCGAGAACTGCTTCTAGACATACGATCAAAATCCCGATATTCTACATGAGCCTGCCTTTTACGGCAGGCTCTGCACAATAATAATTACGAGGGCAGAAAAATGTCAAAGGTAAAAAAAGAAGACTTCGATCCGGAAGTGTATGAGTTCTATAAGCCCGCGCTGGAAGGCCCGGGATTCGACGCACCATTTACTGTAGAAGACGTGGACTGGCTGAGAGAAGATGAGGTCAGGCGTCATGCTGCGCATACTGAGCCTTACGAAGTGTATGAGAAGTTCGATAAGTTCATACAGAGGGACGATGCCGATCCGCTGATGGTGCGTGTTTACATCCCGGAAAGTGTCCATAAAGCGATGGCGGCCGGGAAGATAAATCCTGGATCCGCCGCAGGCCAGGGCTGCGCGGCGGTCAGCGAGATCACAGCCGCGCATACAAGCGGCGCCGCCGGTAAAGGCGGCTCACCGGTCCTCCTCTACTTCCACGGCGGCGGATATATCATGGGCTGCGTGGAAGACCACGATCCGCTCTGCGGTAAGCTCGCCGACGCCTGCAATGCAGTCGTCATCTCTGTTGAATACAGGCTCGCACCGGAGTACCCGTTCCCTGCCTGCATCGACGACGCAGTGCTCGCTGCGGAATGGGCGTATAAAAATGTGCACAAATTCGGAGGAGATCCTGATAAGCTCATGGCAGGCGGCGACAGCTCAGGCGCAAACATATCTGCCGTGCTCGCCCTTCTTGGCAAAGCCGGGAAGGCGCCGAAGCTTTCATACCTGATCCTGTTCTACGGAGTATTCGGATGTGTAGACCTTGCAGAGTCAGAGTCTGCGAAGCAGTTCGGCCAGGGAGATTTTGTTCTCCCGGTGAACGCCATGAACGAGATGATGAAGATCTACGTCCCGGACGACGCAGATCCCTGTGATATCAGGCTCGTCCCTGGACAGGCGGACGACCTCACCGGTATGCCGCCTTCAGTCATCGTCACCGCGGAGTTCGACCCGCTGAGAGACGACGGCGAAGAATTCGCGAGACGTCTTAAAGCGGCCGGGAATGAAGTCGAACTGGTCAGGATGGACGGCATGATGCACGGATTCATCCTGTATTTCCAGAGCTTCCGCCGCGCAGATGAGCTCATCGACAAGATCGGAGAGATGGTCAAGACCAGATTCGCAACTGAAGCATGATCAAAGCATGCTTCGGATTATAAGCATAATCAGAGCCAGGTTCGAATCCTAAAATACAATGAAAAAAGCAGGGCTTTCAGTTCAGAACGCTGAAAGGCCTGCTTTTTATGTACTTATATTTGTTACTTACTTCTGAGCAGCAAGGCAGTCCAGATAGAAGTCGATTATCCCCTTCTCAACTTCACACTTGATGTCGTCATAATTGTGTATCTCATGACGATATCCCGGATAAAGCTTTGTCTTTACCTTGTGGCCTGTCGACGCCAGCAGGTTAGATACTTCGTAAACTCCCTGTCCCCAGCTTCCGACCGGGTCCTGGTCACCGCCGATGTTATAGATCGGAAGGCTGGCCGGAACCTTTTCCGCCCATTCTTTTCCTTTGACACAGTCCATCATCTGGCAAAGATAAAGCATTGAGCGGTTGCTTGTCGGCTTTGTGAAAGCGTCGAACGGATCTGCTGCATGGTCCTGCTGCACCCATTTGCTGTGGCATATCCATTCATTTCCAAGCTTGACCGGCTCATCAATGCGGTCGAACATGAAGCCGAAGAGCATTGCTGTGAAGTCCGGATCTGACTCCTCACCCTTTCCGGCATCCACAGCTGCCTGGATCGCAGCCATTGTATCGGCCAGCGTCGGCATTACGCCGCAGGTCCCGCAGATGGTTGCGCCGTCCAGCTCGTCACCATATTTCGCGATATAGTCCCTGACGATGAATGATCCCATGCTGTGCCCGTAAATAAAATACGGAAGTCCCGGGTACATTTCCTTGACGATCTTCGTCAGCTTATACTCATCCTCCATCATGGTATGCGCGCCTTTGTCACCCCAGTCGCCCCATTTGTCATTTACGATGGCAGTCTTGCCGTGCCCTACATGGTCGTCAGCCGCAACG
>CAZBFD010000018.1:0-16600 GCA_964491055.1 uncultured Eubacterium sp. | reverse complement strand
TCACAGCTGAGAATGATTTTTCCGCGAACATATTGAGTTCAAGGTATATAGACATCATCGACAAGAGCTTTCAGAAAGTGATGAAAGACAATTATAAGATAGTCATCAAGACCCGTGAGAGCTATAAGCATGACGATGATAACCTTGAGCGTGTGAATGAGATAAAGAAAGAAGATTCCTTCCCTGCGGAAAAGGGAAATTTCAGCAGGCAGCGTATAACACATCCTGAGTATACGTTTGATAATTTTGTAGTCGGAAGCGGCAACAAATATGCTCACGCCGCTGCTCTTGCTGTTGCGGAATCACCATCAAAGGCATATAACCCTCTTTTTATATACGGAGGGTCAGGCCTCGGCAAGACACATCTTATGCATGCGATAGCAATATACCTTTCTGAGCACAGGCCGGAGCTCAATGTACTCTACGTGTCTTCTGAGATGTTCACGAATGAGCTTATCAAAGCCCTTGGTGAAAACAAGCAGCGCGAATTCAAGAATAAATACAGAAGGGTAGATGTACTTCTTATTGATGATATCCAGTTCCTTGAAAACAAGGAAACGACGCAGGAGGAATTCTTCCATACATTTAACGATCTTTATGATCTCAACAAGCAGATCGTTATCACGAGCGACAGGCCGCCAAATGAGCTTACTACACTTGAAGAGAGACTGAGGTCAAGATTCTCATGGAACATGATAGCAGGTCTTTCTCCTTCAGATTATGAGACAAGAGTTGCGATACTTGTAAAGAAATCAGAGAATTTCCATATGGAGATGGACGATGATCTTTACCAGGTCATATGTCTTATCGCTGAAAAGATAACAGACAACATAAGGGAGCTTGAAGGTGCTCTAAACAGGATAAACAGCTTTTCAAAGCTTCTGCATCAGCATATAGACACTAACTTTGCTAAGAACATTCTCACAGAGATAATCAAGAATAACAGAAGCAATGTTACTCCAGACAAGATAAAGACTGTTGTATGCCATAAGTTCAACCTTAAGATATCAGAGCTCGACTCATCAAAGAGAACGAGCAAGGTCGCATACCCGAGGCAGATAGCGATGTATCTCTGCAGGAATATGACAGACTATTCATACACACAGATAGGAAACTACTTCGGTGGCCGTCACTATACTACAGTAATGCATGCATGTGAAGTGGTCCAGAAAGATATCGGAAGAGACGAAGAAAAGCGCAATCTTGTGGAATCCCTGAAAGAAGAGATCAAAGCATAAAAGGTAATAAACAGAACCGTCCCTTTTGTCACAAAAATGTTGTATAATGGACGTATGTGGACAGCTGTTGATAACTTGTAAGGTTATCATAAGTGAATAGACATGGTATGTTGATCATTTTCCTTAAGATTTCAACCTGAACCTGTGTTATCCATGCTTTCCACACCCTCTACTACTACTATTACTACCCTTAAATAAAATAATAAAAAAGGCCGCTCGCCGGCAAGAGGAGAAGAAGATATGAAATTTATCTGTCAGCAGCAAAATCTTATCAAAGCTTTAAACATCGTTTCAAAGGCTGTTTCTGTCAGGACTACTATTCCTGTACTTAAAGGAATAATGCTCAAGGCTGAAGACGGCAGGCTTACGATGTCGGCGTCTGACCTTGATCTTTCAATACAGGATACTGTAAGTGCTGAAGTAAGCGAGTCAGGATCTGTCATAGTAATGGCAAGGCTCTTCTCTGATATCGTAAGAAAGCTTCCTGGTGAAGAAGTACAGGTTGAATATAATGATGACAAAAACGTCATCATAAAGAGCATGAACTCTGAATTCAAGATCATCGGTATGGATGCTGATGAATTCCCTGTGATAAATAATGAGACAGATGAAAGTGAGTTTATAGAGTTTGATAAATCTACTTTCAGGGAGATGATAGATAAGACTTCATTTGCTGCGAGCATCGACGAAGCAAGAGGAGTGATCACAGGGGTCTTGCTTGAACTCTCCCAGGAAGAGATACAGATGGTCGCGATCGACGGCTTCAGGATGGCAATAAACAGAAGGACAATGTACAATGAAAAGCCGTACAGATTCATCATTCCTGCGAGGATCCTGAATGAGCTGTCAAAGATCATAGCTGACACAGAGAGCGATAATGACAAGGCTAAGCTCTACCTTAATGACAAGAAGGCTGTATTCAGGTTTGACGATGTACAGGCAGAGCTTAAGCTTCTTGAAGGAAACTTCATCGCATATAAAGACATACTCCCTAAGTCGAGCAGGATCACAGTGATCTGCGACAGAGATCTCCTTATGCAGAGCATTGAGAGAGCATCGCTTCTCACAAAGACCGGAAAGAACAACCTTATCAAGATGAACATAATGCAGAATGTGATCGAGATCACATCTGATTCAGATGAAGGTAATGTAAAAGAAGACCTCGTAGTCGACAAGAGCGGAGATGACCTCGTTATCGGATTCAATGCGCATTACATCCTTGATGTACTTAAGGCTATAGACGACGAGCAGATAAAGATACTTCTCAACACCGGCATCAACCCTTGCCTGATCGAGCCTGCACATGGCGATGATTATCAGTACCTCGTGCTGCCGGTAAGGATAAGCTAATGTTCATAAAAGAACTTAAACTGAAAAACTTCAGAAATTACAAAGATCTCACCATTGATTTTGATGAAAGAGTGAATCTTATCACCGGGCAGAATGCCCAGGGTAAGACGAATCTTATCGAGTCGCTCTACATGTCGTCGATGGGGAGATCTTTTCGTACCAGCCATGATAATGAGATGATAATGTTTGGTGAAGAGGGTGCTTACATAAAAGTCGTGGCTGAGAAGGAGTTTACCGACACTAAAGTTGAGATAATGCTCAATGCCGATTCCAGAAAGGCTGTGAGAAAAGACGGGAATGCTGTCAGGAAGACTGCTGATCTTCTTGATAATATAATAATAGTGATATTTTCACCTGACGACCTTCGTATAGTTAAGGATGAGCCTGAAAAAAGAAGAAAGTTCATAGACAGGGAGCTCTCACAGATAAAGCCTGCTTATTTTGACGCATATATGCATTACCGCCGCGCCCTGATGGAGCGGAACAGCTATCTGAAAAATGACACTGTAGAAGCGAGCATGCTCGACATATGGGACGAAGGGCTCATTAAATACGGCGCTCTTCTTATGAGATACAGAAGTGACTTCATAAAAGAGCTTAGTGATATATCAGGAAAAATACATAATAATATAACTAATGGAAAAGAAGAGATTCATCTTAAATATGATCCTGATATTGATCTTGCCGGTGATGTAAAGACACAGGAAGAATTCATAGAAAGACAGCTTACCGCGTCAAGAGATAATGATATAAGAAGGAAGACGACTACAAAAGGTCCTCATAAAGATGATCTTTCATTTATAATAGGTGATATCAACGTAAGGAATTTCGGATCCCAGGGACAGCAGCGCACATCAGCTTTATCACTTAAGCTTGCAGAGCTTGAGATAATAAGGAAAGAGACCGGGGAAAACGCTGTACTTCTTCTTGATGATGTTATGAGCGAGCTAGATGAAGAGAGGCGAAAGTACCTGATAAGAGCACTTTCTGAGAACCAGATCTTCATCACAACTACCGATATAGACGACAGTCTCATGAGAGCATATCCTGAGGCAAAAGTGATACGCGTTGAATCAGGAAAAATAGTCTGAATTTTTCCTGTACATATCCAACGGTAAAAATTTCGATTCTAAGGTATTAAATAAAAGATTTTACAGATTTTTACCACGTGTACAAATAAAAATGTTATAACGGCTTATTTTTATTGTTTAATCGCTATTTTTGTGATATAATTTTCATGGGTTTTGGGATGGAAAAAGGCGTCCCATTTCCCATGGGATTTTTTATTTTGTACAGACAAGGTTTTGATGAAAAAAAGGGCGGTAATTTTACATGGCTAAAACGAAGCAGGATGAATACAATGCCGAGCAGATCCAGGTGCTGGAGGGTCTGGAGGCAGTCAGGAAGACTCCTGGAATGTACATCGGTACGACAGGGGTCCAGGGACTTCATCATCTGGTATATGAAATAGTAGATAACAGCGTCGATGAGGCGCTGGCCGGCTACTGCAAGAACATTAAAGTAACGATAAGGAATGATAATTCTATACAGGTCGATGACGACGGCCGCGGAATGCCTGTTGATGAACAGAAGAAAGTGCATAAGCCGGCGGTGGAAGTTATCCATACCGTGCTCCATGCTGGCGGAAAGTTCGGCGGCGGGGGATACAAGGTATCCGGAGGACTCCATGGCGTAGGTGCGTCTGTAGTAAATGCTCTTTCCGAAAAGATGATCGTACAGACCAGAAGAAACGGAAAGATCTACGAGATCTCTTTTGTCAGGGGA
The DNA here is from genome assembly GCA_964491055.1 of uncultured Eubacterium sp. Lineage (GTDB taxonomy): Bacteria > Bacillota > Clostridia > Peptostreptococcales > Anaerovoracaceae > Aminicella. Next base: position 12,227 of record CAZBFD010000018.1, on the reverse strand, counting down.
AAGACAGTTGAGCCTCTTCATGAGATAGGAGAGTCAAGGAAGACCGGTTCCACGACACAGTTCTGGCCTGATCCTACAATGTTCACAGAACTTGAGTTCGATTATGATACTCTTAAGCACCGCCTGAGAGAAATGGCGTTCCTGACAAAGGGAATTAATATCACTCTCGTTGACGAGAGGGATGGTCATAAAAAGAAAGAATCTTTCCATTATGAAGGAGGACTCAAGGAGTTCGTAAAGCATATCAATGAGAATAAGGACCCAGTACATCCGGACATCATCTACTACGATGTGAAGGAAAAGGGCCACGAGCTTGAGGTCGCGATGCAGTATACTGACAGGTACAGCGAGCTCATCTTCTCATATGCAAACAATATCAATACCACAGAGGGCGGAACTCATGAAGTTGGTTTCAAATCCGCTCTTACCAGGGTCTTTAATGATTACGGAAAGAAAGCAAAGTTCCTGAAAGAAGGGGACCAGCTTTCAGGTGAAGACGTAAGAGAAGGACTTACAGCGATCGTATCTGTAAAGCTCGAGGAGCCTCAGTTTGAGAGCCAGACAAAGATCAAGCTCGGAAACCCAGAGATCCGTAAATTCGTAGACAGCGTCACGAGTGAATACCTCATGGCGTTCATGGAAGAGAACCCGGACCAGGCCAAGATCATAATGAGCAAGTGCATGCAGGCGAGCCGTGCTCGTGAAGCAGCGCGTAAGGCAAGAGAGATCACAAGGAGAAAAGGTGCTCTCGATACTCTTTCACTTCCGGGTAAACTCGCAGATTGTTCTGAAAAAGATCCTGAGCTTTCAGAGATCTTCCTCGTAGAGGGTGACTCCGCTGGCGGATCCGCAAAGCAGGGAAGAGACCGTAAGCGCCAGGCAGTGCTCCCGCTCCGCGGCAAGATCCTTAACGTTGAGAAAGCACGCCAGGACAGAATGCTCGCGTCTGAAGAGATAAAGAACATGATAACAGCATTCGGCTGCGGTATCGGTGACGAGTTCAACATCGACAAGCTGAGATATCACAAGATCATCATCATGACCGATGCTGATGTCGACGGTGCTCACATCAGGACGCTGCTGCTCACTTTCTTCTACAGATATATGACGCCGCTCATTGAAGGCGGATATGTTTACGCTGCCCAGCCTCCTTTATTCAGGGACAAGCAGGGCAACGACATCAAGTACACATATTCTGATAAAGAGCAGGAAGAGACTCTTGCAGAGATGCAGAAGAACAATCCTAAGCAGAAGATAGAGATCCAGAGATATAAAGGTCTCGGCGAGATGGACTTCAACCAGCTCTGGGAGACCACAATGGATTACGAGAAGCGTACGATGATACAGATCACAGTTGAGGACGCGACCGCGGCAGACGAGATATTCACGACTCTCATGGGCGACAAAGTCCCGCCGCGCAAGGCCTTCATCGAAGAAAACGCCAAGTACGCGACGCTCGACGTATAGGATAGGAGGGAAGATCAATGGACAGCCTTATTGAAGACAGCAGGATCATCCAGCATGAGATACATGATGAGATGAAGAACTCCTATATCGACTATGCCATGAGCGTCATCGTTGGAAGAGCTCTTCCTGACGTAAGAGACGGCATGAAGCCGGTACACAGGAGAATACTTTACGGAATGGACCGCCTCGGCACCACTCCGGACAAGCCATATAAAAAGTCGGCGAGGATCGTCGGCGAAGTAATGGGTAAATACCACCCGCACGGCGACAGCTCGATCTATGACGCCATGGTAAGAATGGCGCAGGATTTCTCGATGAGATATCCTCTGGTAGACGGCCACGGGAATTTCGGTTCCATCGACGGAGACGGAGCCGCGGCGTCAAGGTACACAGAAGCAAGGATGTCCCCGTTCTCGCTGCAGATGCTCCGTGACATCGATAAAGACACAGTAGATTTTGTTCCTAACTTTGACGGTGAGGAGAAAGAACCGGTCGTGCTCCCGAGCAGGATCCCGAACCTTCTCGTCAACGGGTCGAACGGTATCGCGGTCGGAATGGCGACGAACATCCCGCCGCACAACTTAAATGAATGCATCGACGGCTGCGTCTGCATGATCGATGATCCGGACTGCACCGTCGAGGACCTTATGAAGCACATCAAAGGCCCTGACTTCCCGACAGGAGCGAAGATCCTCGGGAGAGCCGGGATCCGCGAGGCTTACAGGACCGGGACGGGCAAGATCAAAGTCCGCGCGTGCTGCGAGATCGAGGAGACGAAGAACGGAAGGTCGAGGATCCTCGTGACGGAGATACCATATGCAGTAAATAAAGCCACGCTGATCCAGAGGATAGCAGACCTTGTAAAGGACAAGAGCATAGACGGCATCTCAGATATAAGAGATGAATCCTCAAGAGAAGGGCTCAGGATCGTCATCGAGCTCAAGCGCGACGCCAATCCGCAGATCACACTTAACCAGCTGTATAAGCACACAGCTCTTCAGGACAATTTCAGCGTGATCATGCTCGCGCTGGTAGACGGGACTCCAAAGGTCCTCAATCTACGCGAGATCATATATGAATACCTCAAGTTCCAGAAGGAAGTCATCACAAGGAGAACGAAGTTCGATCTCGACAAGGCAGAAGCCCGTGCTCACATACTGGAAGGACTGAGGATAGCTCTCGACAACATCGACGAAGTCATAAAGACGATAAGAGAAGCGTACAGCGACGCCAAGGAAAGGCTGATGGAAAAGTTCGGCCTCTCAGAGATCCAGGCACAGGCGATCCTCGATATGAGGCTCGCGAGACTGCAGGGTCTGGAGCGTGAGAAGATCGAGGCAGAATACACAGAGCTCATGCAGCGCATCGCTTACTACAAATCGCTGCTCGCTGACGAGCACCTCCTCATGGGAGTCATCAAGGACGAGCTTCTCGAGATAAAGGAAAAGTGGGGAGGCAAGAGACTCACCAAGATCGAGCACGACGTTGAAGATTTTGATGATGAAGACCTGGTTGAAGAGGAGAAAGTCGCGGTCACGCTGACACACCTCGGATACATAAAGAGAGTTCCGGCATCGGTCTACAAGTCGCAGAAGAGAGGCGGAAAGGGCATCACCGGACTCAAGACGAGAGATTCCGACTTCGTGAAAGACCTTATCATGACGTCGACCCACGACTACCTGATGTTCTTCACAAACAGCGGCAAGGCATACAAGCTCAAAGCCTTCGAGATCCCGGAGGCATCGAGGACTGCAAGGGGAACGCCTGCGATAAACTTCTTAAACCTCATGCAGCGTGAGAGGATAACCGCAGTCATCCCGGTCAAGGACTTCAGCGACGACAAGTACCTCATAGCCGTCACGAAGAAGGGAACGATCAAGAAGACAGCGCTCTCGGAGTTTGACACTAAGAGGGCGACAGGGCTCATCGCGATCAACCTTAAGGATGACGATCAGCTTATCGGTATCGAGCAGTCCACTGGTACGAACGACATCATCATCGTCACCAAGAACGGAAAATGCATCAGGTTCTCTGAAGAGGACGTCCGTCCGATGGGACGTATCGCAGGCGGCGTAAGAGCCATCAAGCTCGAAAAGGACGACGAGGTCGTATCGATGTGCCTTGTCGAGGAAGACCAGCAGCTGCTCGCGGTGACCGCAAACGGATTCGGAAAGCGCACACCTGTGAAAGGCTACAAGAAGCAGGTAAGAGGCGGCAAGGGGCTCCTGACATACGACAAGAGCAAATTCTCGAAGACTGGTGAGCTCGTCGGAGCCCTCGTGGTTGACGGAAGCGATGAGATCATGCTGATCAACAGTGAGGGAACGATCATCCGCATAAGCGCTGGCGACGTATCCGTGCTCGGACGCGCGACACAGGGCGTGAAGATCATGAAGTTCGATGACGAGACCAAGCTCGTTGCGATGGCGAAAGTCATCAATGAGGACGAAGAGATCGAGAAGCAGGAAGCTGAAGAGGAGCAGGGAGAAGCATCTGAAGCTGCTGGCGAGGAAGACCAGCAGGTCGAGATCCAGCTGTACGACCCTGATAATAAATAAAACATATGTATAGTTAGCTGCCGCAGCTGGCATATATCGGCCGCGGCAGTTTTCTGTTATAATAAATGCAGTTAAAAGAATGAAAACTGGGTATAAGTTAATTAAACGCTATTACTTATACAACATAACTGGAGAAAAAGAAGTGGATAATCTTAAAATCGAAATTCCAGGAAAGCCTGCGTACCTTACGGCGGTGAGGCTTGCAATAAGTTCTATCGCGACTACTGCAGGGTTCAGCCTCGATGACATCGAGGATATAAAGACTGCGGTTACAGAGGCATGCAAGAACGTGTCATGCCACGGAATGGACGGCTTTTCTGACAAGTACGAAGTCGATCTTGCGGTGGATGAAGGGCATATTGAGATAATGGTAAAAGACGACTGCGACAGCCATGTCTATGAAGAGATGCCGGAACAGTGCCAGCGCTGCCCACAGGACTGCGACCTTGGTGTCATGGTCATAAAGTCGCTGATGAACGATGTCGAGATAGTGTGCCCGGATAATGGAAAAGGCCACAAGTCGATCAGAATGGTGAAAGAGCTTTAATGGAATCAATTGACCGTTTCAGAGCATACAGGGAGCACCCGACCATAGAGGAGCGTAATGCGCTCGTAGAGGAGCACCTTTACATGGTAGATATCCTGATCAGGAAGTACCTTGGTAAAGGTGTGGATTATGATGACCTTTATCAGGTCGGGGCACTCGCTCTTGTACAGGCGGTCGAGAGGTTCGACCCGGACAAGGGTTATGAGTTCAGTTCTTTCGCGACGCCGACGATCCTAGGTGAAATAAAAAAGTATTTCAGGGATAAGGAATGGTCTCTTAAAGTCCCGCGCAGGATGAAGGAGATCGCGCAGAAAGTACAGGAGGTGCAGGACGAACTGCACCTTAAGCTCGCCAGAAAGCCGACAGTAGCTGAGATAGCAGATGCCACAGGCTTTTCGGAAGAGCAGATCATCGAGGCTGTGGAAAGCGCGAACGCATATAACGCTTATTCACTGGATCAGAGTTTTGATGAAGCAGGGGAGGACGGAGAGAGCGCTTTTTTGGAGAAGTACACCGGCTTTGAGGAACAGGGGTACGACCAGGTGGAGTTCTCAGAGATAATCCACAGCGTGCTCGACAAGATGAGCGAGCAGGACAGGTATATATTCCGTGAGCGGTTCATATATAACCGCTCACAGGCTGACATAGCGAAGACGCTCGGTGTTTCTCAGATGACGATATCACGGGCCGAAAAGAAGATCGTAGAGCGCTTCAGGAAAGAGGTTAAACTGCCATGAGCTATAACGTGACTGAAAGCAGGCTCACGACCGAAGAGCTTATGAAGGTCCTGATGGAAGAGCGTAATCTGTCGGGATTTCTTCATTCAAATGATACTGAGATCGGGCTTCCGGCGTTCAGCGAGTATCTGGAGAAGCTGAGAAAAGCAAAGGGAGAACCGGCAGAGAAGATAATTCTCCGCGGGAACATAGAAAAATCATACGGACACCAGATTTTCAGGGGAACAAGAAAGCCGTCCCGCGACACAGTGCTCAAGCTGGCATTCGGATTCGAGATGGATGTGGAGGACGCGCAGAAGATGCTTAGGACCGCGGGCATGAGCATGCTCTATCCGAGAGTGCTGAGAGACGCGGTCGTTATATACAGTCTCCACAATCATGTTTCAGTAGTGGATACGGAAATAATACTGCAGCAGCTTGATCTGCCGCTGCTCAGCCGGGACGGGAGCCTGTAATGGAAGAAGATGTGAGAAAAGCTGCCGCCGAGATTAGGGCGGCTTTTGAATCTATCGGGTTTCCTGAGGAGTTTATGGGGCGGTTCAGCCAGGATGAATGCCTTAATTCCGCGGCTGGAGCAGAGACGTTCCTGGTGACAGAAAAAGAGACCGGAAGAAAATGCGCGGCAAAGTGCTTTGACCGGGCCGTTTATGCCATAGAAAATGACAGGGATATCCTTTCAGAGCTGGATAATCCCGGCATACCAAAGTCAATCGGCGTCTATTCAAACGACACTATGGTCTGCTACGTCCGCGAATATGTTGAAGGGCGGTCGCTTCGTGAAGCCGCAAAGGATCAGGAGCTCTCACAGCAGGAAGTCATCCGGATCATGCTTGAGCTCGCGGATATCCTGAGCTACCTGCATAAGCAAAGGCCCCAGATAATCCACAGGGATATAAAGCCCGACAATATCATAATCCGTGACGACGGAAGCCTGTGCCTGATAGACTTTGACACCGCAAGGCAGGTCAAAGCTGATGAGGAAAAGGATACTGTATTCTTCGGCACCAGAGGCTACGCGCCGCCGGAGCAGTACGGATTCAGGCAGACAGACGCGAGGTCGGATATCTACTCGTTCGGCGTGCTGCTTAGGTTTCTGCTGACGAACAGCGTGAGGGAGAACAGCAAGATCAGGATATACGCGCCGCTCCAGAAGATCATCGATAAATGCACGAAGTTCTCGCCGGATGACCGCTATCAAAGCATCGACGATGTAAAGAGGGACCTCCTGCAGGCCAATCCTGAGGCGCAGACGAAGAGCATGCTCAAGAAGATTCTAATCGGCGTGATATGCATCGCCGTGGTGTTTGCCCTTGGAACGGCAATATACAAGCGGGCGACGTATAACCCATTCACAGACGGATCGGTGATCCCAAGCGTCATGCCGGATAATGAGCGCCAGGAAGAAGCCGTCAAATACATGCAGGATAAATTCGGGACACACATATTCGACGACAGAGAAGCATACTACACGATGGGAATGCTCAGAAAGACTTTGATCGAGGTGTACGGCCTTGACAGAGATTATGTGTACGCGCATGACACGGAGGAACCGCCGGACGAGAGTCCGGACTGGTTCATGCCATGGGCGATAGATGACTATCAGTATGTGGACCGCGACTATATGGCGTATTTCGTGACCAAGGTCTACTGGCCGGAAGTCGTCACGGACTGGTCAAGCATTAAGGAGGACACCGGAGAGTTCCCAAGCGTGACAGTGTCGCTCAACTGGTGTGACGACCACGGCATACTCATCGGAGTAAACCGGCCGAAAGAGCTGTCCTGCGGGGAAGCTGCGATCGCGTTCGCCAACGCGGATAAAGTGTATGAAGCCATGAAGGAAATGGATGAATAAGTGGGCATAGTGCCCACTTTTTAATTCCCGGGAAGGAGTATTATAAGTACAGGCATTAGAAAAGATTACTGGCACAGATGAAAAAGGTATAAACAAGATTTTGATGAACGAATAATGTGAAGTAAGGAGATGATCAATGTGAGAAAGATCACAGTCGTTGTTTTGATCATGACATTGGCACTCGTATGTGTGCTCGCTGCTGGATGTGGCGGTTCCGGCGGATCAAGTAGGTCAGACGGTTCTGAAGCAGAAACGCAGGAGAAAGAATATATCGAAGTTGGTGAATTTGCGATGAAGCCTGAGAAATGGACCAAAGAAGGTTCTGATGACGGCAGCCAGGGACTCAGCTTTCTGATCATGGGAGAAAAGATCCCGGTAACTATGAGCATGGACGGATCCGGCACTCAGGCGGGATTCCAGGTCAAGCTGATCGATGGCGATACCAGCTACAGTGCAACGCAGGTCACGTATAACAAGGTAGACGAAGGTGCATATGGAATAAGAGCTATATTTTATTTTCCGGATCTTCCTGAAGGGGAGCTGCCTTCACAGGCAGAAGTAACGCTTACATCAGGCGAGCAGGCAACAGCGACAGCAGACCTTACAGGGATCCCGGAGGAATGATCAAAATCCAGTGCACAAGCTGTAAGTATGATTAAAGAGCAGGCAAGGAGACTCAACATACTTAATTATTAGGGTCATTTTGAATTGCTGACCGATTTACAATGATTTTTGATTTTTTACAGCATTTTCTCTGATCTGCTTTAATCAAAGCTGTTGTATCAATCAATTGCTGACTGATATTGAGTGTTTGAGAAGAAGATACATCATTATTTAAATAATGATGTATTTTTTCTTCATTACAAAGAATCATTCAGCATACTCATGTAAATCCTAACATTTCTTGTTACGTGTGGTTATAATGCTGACTTTTTATGCCGAGTCAGCAAAATCATTCAGCACATAAACGTGTTTTAACAACACACTTTATCCCGTATGCCGAATAAAGAGATGACAGCTTCCCGTTTGGGAAGCTGTCTGTTAGCAACGGAATTTTGATCGTTATTCTTTATCGTCGCAGCACGGATCTTCCGGTGTGGACTCCTCGGTCTTCGCCTTTTGAGCCGCCTCCTTGCCGATCCCGAGTGTTTCGCCGATGATCCCGGCAGTACTCACGATATTGGAGATATCCGCCGGCATGAAGATCTTGGTCGCGTTGCCGTCGGCCACATCCTTCAGCGCCTCAATGCTCTTCAGCCTGAGTACGCTCTCATCGATGCCCGCCTCGCGGAGCATTCTGATACCTGCGGCTTCGGCGTCGTAGACCTTTTTGATAGCCTCGGCCTTACCTTCGGCTATCCTGACCTGCGCTTCGGATTCTGCCTCTGCAGCCAGGACCTTGGCCTTCTTGTCGCCTTCGGCCCTTGTGATAACGCTCTCCTGATGAGCCTGAGCCTCAAGCACGGTCTGGCGCTTTTCACGCTCAGCCTTCATCTGCTTGCTCATCGCATCAGCGATCTCCCTTGGCGGATCAATGTTCTTGAGCTCGACTCTTGTTACCTTGAGGCCCCACGGATCTGTCGATTCGTCCAGGACCTTCTCCATCCTCGCGTTGATCTGGTCTCTTCCTGAGAGCGCGTTGTCCAGGTCCATCTCGCCGAGGATGCTTCTCAGCGTAGTTGCGGACAGATTCTCAAGACCTGTTAATGCATTCTCGACGCCGTATGTGAAGTCCTTGGAATTAAAGACCTTGCAGAAAACTACAGAGTCTACCGAGATACCTACATTGTCCTTTGTTATGACGTGCTGCGGCTCAAAGTCGAGCACCTGCTCTTTAAGCGAGACTTTGCTCGCGACCCTCTCGAGCAGGGGGATCTTTATGTGGAGTCCCGCGCCCCATGTTTTCTCATATTTTCCGAGAAATTCGATTATATACTCATGTGCCTGCGGCACGATTATGATGTTGAACGCCAGCAGCATAATGATGATGACGATCAGTGCCGCGATCAAAAACAGTGTAAAAATGTTCATGGTTGTCCTCCTTAGTCCACCGAGAAGAATAAGAGCCATAGTAGCTGACTCCAGTTATTCTCCCTAAATATGTTAGTTTTCAGGGGCGGTCTGCCTGGCTGCCCGGTCTTACCTGAGCTCGTCCATCGCGATGTTCGCAAGCTCGTCGGCACGGTTGTTCATGTCGATTATCTTCCGGAAGTCATCCATGCCGAAAGGTTGGAGCAAAGCCATATTGGCCCGGTTGTTGTCAACGAATGTCTGGTACTGCTTTTCAGCATTTACGGAAGGTGAATCCAGGTCTACATGGCCCTTCACCCTGAAGAAGGTCACATCGTTCTTCTCGACCATTGAGATGAGCTCCTCCCAGCGGTCTCTGTTCTCGACGGGTTCCTTTTTCTTGTTCTTCCAGCCATTCTTCTGCCAGTTGACGTACCATTTGTTCAGGAAGCAGTTTGCTACATACGAGCTGTCTGTGAAGACATGTATCGTGAGGCCGTCGCGCTTGAGCTGCCTGAACGCGTTGATCACCGCGTCAAGCTCCATTTTGTTGTTTGTCGTGTTGACCTCGCCCGCGTGGAGTTCTTTGACGTTATCGCCATATTCCAGGATCGCGCCCCAGCCTCCGACGTTTTCGTCATTCTGATTTCCCGAGCATGCTCCGTCTGTGTAGAAATTAACCGGTTTGTCCATTTTGGTTCCTCCCCTTGATATATATTATGGACTAAACCCGCGTTTTTCGCAATATTCCCGGGGACCGCTGTGTGAGCAGACGGTGAGCAGAATGTGAAATCCACGTAAAATCGGCAGGGGCATGTCCTGTTCGGAGCAGATTTCCTAACCCCCGATCAGGACGTGCCCCTGCCGGATACTAAAACCCCGAGTTCTTCTAATATTTGATCTTGTAGTAATCGAGCAGGCTTTTGTATTTATTCTGCTGTGATTCGCATGTGCCGAGCAGGTAACCCTTCTGACGCGGCCATTCGGTGAGTCCGCGGTAATAGTACATTTTGACGGAGTCTTCTATGATGAACGGCAATATGCCGCAGCGCAGGCATTCCTTAAAAAGAATGAGCCGTCCAACTCTTCCGTTCCCATCCTGGAATGGGTGGATCTTCTCAAACCTGTAATGAAACTCAAGCAGGTCTTTTAGTGTTTTTTCCGGAGTCATATTGTATTGGGCCACAAGTAACCGCATCTTTTCCGGGACTTCTTCAGGAAGTGCCGTGGTCATGCCGCCGACTTCATTTTCCAGACGCTTGTAATCACCTACAGCAAACCAGGGCCTGCGGCTGTCCGTCGTACCGTTTTTTAAGATTACATGCAGGGTTTTGATCATTCGCTCTGACACCCGGCGGCCGGCGTTGGCGATTATGTAATCAAATGCCCTGAAATGATTCACGGTCTCGACAACGTCATCCGCGTTCACTTCCGCATTCTCCAGCCCGATTGTGTTGGTCTCAAATATATATCTCGTCTGATCGTGAGAAAGACGGCTTCCTTCTATATGATTAGAGTTATACGCGAAATCGATCTGGGTAATGTGGTATATTCCGCCAGGCAGAGAAGAGTCTTTTTCCATTCTGAGTCTTTCGAGGAGTGTACCCGGCGCTTTGCCGGCGCGCTTTTTCCTGTCGGGTTTATCAGCGTTTACGGGTATATTCCAAACTGTACCGGTCTTGAACGCGTTTTCAACACGGCCTTCTTCGCAATACTTCCGGACGACCCGTTCAGTTATGCCCCATTTGACTGCGGCCTCCCGCACGCTCATATAATTCATGGTACTGTCACCTTTCATCCGTTGTTCATTAGCACTATCATCAAAACCATTATAATATAATATGGCCGTTATCGGCTATATAATTTGTAAATTTATTATATAAAAAACAATATATTTAGCCGTAAAACGTAAAAACCATTATAATTTCAAAGATATCGCTTAATGACGATTTGTATGCCAAAAGTAATCGAAACAAGCCTTTAAAAATACAATACTATCAGGAGTTCTTATTTGCCGACAGGTGCCTGTCCCTTGTAGGCCGCAATATGGTATAATAGGCTGTAATTTCAGAAAGGGACGTAACGTTATGGGGCTTAGATTCTGTTCGTTTGCAAGCGGTAGTACAGGAAACTGTTTTCTGGTAAGGACTGACGATACGGCGCTTCTGGTCGACTGCGGGATTTCAGGGAAGCGCATCGTCGAAGCGCTCGGAGACCGCGGGCTCGACCCGCGTGACATCTCAGGGATCCTGATCACGCATGAACATTCCGATCATATCCAGAGCATCCGCGTCATATCGAAAAAAGCAGACAATGCGGACTTCTTCGCGACCCGCGGAACGATCAAAGCCATCGGTGATAAGATACCGGAGGAGCGCTTTACACCGATCCGCCGGAACGACACATTCACGATCGGCGACATCACGGTGAGGAGTTTTGGTGTGTTCCATGACGCCGCGGAGCCGGTCGGCTACACATTCACTGCAGACAGCCGGACGCTTTCGATAGTGACTGACACAGGCATCGTGACCGACGGTATGTACGACACGATCAAAGCTTCAAACGCTATCATCCTTGAAGCGAACCACGAAGTGAACATCCTGCGCGCAGGCCCATATCCATACGAGCTCCAGCAGAGGATCCTCGGAGATTTCGGGCACCTGTCCAACGTGACCGCCGCCGAGCTTATCTGCAGGATGCTAGACGACAGACAAGCTATAAAAGAAGAAGATACAGACGAGCACGACATGCCGTACGTGCTGCTCGCACACATATCCCGCCACAACAACACGCCATATCAGGCGGAGCTGACAGTCCAGAACGTATTATTCGAGCACGGATACATGCTGGACCGCGACGTTCGCATAAGTACCGCCAGCCACAGCGAAGCAGGCCCGGAAATAGATGTATAACAATTACAGGTTGCGGCCTACCAGGGACAGGCACCAGTCGGCAAAAATGTATATATTTTTGCCGACTGGTGCCTGTCTCTGGTAGGCCGCAAAGCAGACTTCAGATTACTTATGATATGGTTCGCCGCGCTGGATCTTGAAGCT
>CAZBFD010000017.1:0-16696 GCA_964491055.1 uncultured Eubacterium sp. | reverse complement strand
AGAACCGCGAACAGCTGAAAGCAGAGATCGAGCACGCAGGCGGAAAAGTCGCAGGCTCAGTCAGCAGTAAGACTTCATATCTGATAAACAACGATGTCACATCCACATCAGGGAAGAACAAGAAAGCCCACGAGCTTGACATTCCGATCATACCTGAAGAGACGATCGTAAAGTGGCTGAATGACAAACAGATAGACTGACAGAAATGCACGTCCGGATGTCTTCAATATTGATTAAAACAAAACCGGCTGGACATAATGTTCAACCGGTTTTATTGTCCTGTCGTTCGCTTCTTGACCTTGTCCAGCGCTTCCACGATAATAAGCTCATTAGTGTTGTGCCTTGCATTGTCACTGGTAACTATCAGATTATCTCCAAGCACAAAGCCACAGTCAAGATACTCCTGGATCTTCGTTTTGTTTCTTTCTGCATACTTGTCGTCATCCCATAATCCGAAGTGTTCTACCAGAAGATATGAACCATCATAACATTTGAATTGAAAATCCGGACAAAGTTTGTGCCACTGTCCGCTTTCTCCTCTCATGTTGAGCACGGGCTCGACGCGTACCGGAATATCTTCGAACAGTATATTGTCATACCACATGCATTCACCTTTGGATCTGAAAGGCGTTCCATCCCGTGCAATATTCGGATCTGTAGGAAGTGGATACGAATTGCGGTCATATTTTTCGGCAGCCCAGGCCTTCAGCTCCTCAAACTGTTCGTCAACATAACAAGCGTCAGGCAGATTCTTATATGATGATGGCAGCTTCCGGTGTATCGCCTGCGGCGAATAGTCTGAATAATGAGATATAAGGTGCACCAGTAGTTTTCTGTCGTTTAGCAGTGCTTTCATTGTTTCCCTGAGAAATTTTCGCATTTTAAATCGCTTAACTGTTATATTGTTGGCATCGCCAAGATACTTTCGCGTTTGCTTTCCATTTGCCCATGTCTGAGAAAAATAGAAGTAGCGCATAGAGCTTCCGCATTTGCATACAAGTGTATCTTCAGGCATATCAGAGTATGTGTCCAATTTCTTTTCTGTCCAATTGATCAGCCAGTTCAGTTTTTTCAGTTCGATTTCTGCAATTTCCAGAATGCCCATTTTTCCGTACCTTTCGGATAATATTTGGTTCTGTCATAATACTCGCTTCCCCATAGAACGTCAATACAAAAATGGCAAATAATGTAAATAAATCATATGTTATTGTCATTTTCGTTTTGTTCAGAATCATGACCCTGCAAATACATTCAATAAAGGGAAGCTAGGCCAATTACTGTGTGGTACTAAAAAACGTTTTGTTCGGATTCTATGTGGTTAGAATGTGAAAATGACCATGTCCAGTACCATTTCAGATATGAGAAATGGTACTAAAAAACAGATTTTGATAATTCTGTGTGGGTAGAATGTGATACTACACATTTCAGTACCACATCGCAACACTGACGACTGATCAAAAGCCATAAAACATGCGCATTGTACATTGACACGAACATCAAAAGACAATATAATGTAATACACAAACAAATTGAATAGATCTGCCTTTTAACAGCTTCGCCTGACATGGTTTGGGTCCTGCGCAATAGGATGCCGTGAACCTTGTCAGGTCCGGAAGGAAGCAGCAATAAGCGGAAGTTCTTATGTGCCGCAGATAAGCCTTCTCCAACGTCATGCGGAGCTATTAAAGGGCAGATTTTTTTCACGCCGGCGCGATGATGCGGCGGTTGTTGAAGTACATAAAGCGTGCGATGCATAAGACGCAGCATGTATATTCCAGGCAGCATATAGCTGGAGAAACAGGTATGAAGTATAAAGCACTCTACAGGGAAACAAGGCCGGAGGTCTTTGATGAGATCCTGGGGCAGGAGAACATCGTGAAGATCCTCAGGCACCAGGTCGCGACTGACACGGTCAGCCACGCATATCTTTTCACGGGTACAAGAGGGACCGGAAAGACGACGACTGCGAGGATCCTGGCGAAGGCTGTGAACTGCGAGGCGCCGGACATCGAGGGGCGCCCGTGCGGAAAATGCGAAGCGTGCCGCCAGATCGCGGAGGGGACTTTTGTTGATGTGATCGAAATAGACGCCGCGTCGAACAACGGTGTAGACAACATCAGGGAGCTCCGCGAAAGTGTGAATTACCCGCCGGCAGTCGGCCGCGTCAAGGTCTACATCATCGACGAAGTCCACATGCTGTCGACCGGTGCGTTCAACGCTCTGCTGAAGACGCTTGAGGAGCCGCCTGAGAACGTGATATTCATCCTCGCGACGACGAACCCGGAGAAGCTTCCACAGACCGTGCTCTCGAGGTGCATGCGGCTCGACTTCAAGCGTGTGCCGCAGGCTGTACTTGCTCAGCACATGAAGGATATATGCTCGGACCGCGGCGTCGATATCGACGATGATGCTCTCCGGCTGCTCGCGGCTAACGCCGACGGATCGGTCAGAGACTCGCTGAGCATACTCGAGCAGTGCCTGTCGTCAGGCGAGCAGCATCTGACAAGAGACATCGTGCTCGACTTTCTGGGAGCGGTGTCGGAGGAGTTCTACCTGGAGCTCACCGAGCACGTGATGCACGGGGACATCTCCAGCGCTTTCGTTTTGATCGACCATGCAGTGTCCGACGGCAAAGACGTGAAGCAGATAATGAAAGACTGGATGTCGCACTGCCGCAACCTCCTGATCGCAAAGTATGTGAGCGATCCCAGGGACCTGCTCAACCTTTCGGCAGAGAACATTGAGCTGCTCAAAAAGCAGGCGGCGGGCATCAGCCTTGCAGAGATCGACCGCGCGATAATAACACTTGCGAAGGCGATCAACGACTCTAGGTATTCCACACAGGCGAGGATCCTGCTCGAAGTTGCGGTGGTGAGCATCGCGTCCGGCACGGATTACGGCGAGGCACCGGATGTGCCTTCTCGTCAGGTCGCGCCGCCGGCTGTCGAACAGAAGCCGACTGATGCAATACCGGCAGTGGATGTAAGTGCTGATGTAAAATCGCCGGAGGAGCCTGAGCATAATGAAGCTGCGGCTGATATAAAGCCGCCGGAGGAACAAGCGCAGAGTAAACAAGCTGCGGCTGATGTTAAGTCGCCGGAGGAGTTAGCTGATATATGGCGTGATGTGTGCCAGGAGGCGTCGGCCAACAAGCCGCTTCTGAACATTTTGTACGACTGTGTTCCGGCGGAACAGAAGGGCGACGAGATAAAGCTTGTAGTCGGGCTTGGCATGACGAAGAACATAGTCGAGCGTGATATCGCATATATCAATTCGCTTGTCAAGAGATTCGGCGCTGACGGCCATATAGTCTGCGTGCTGGATACCGGCTCGGGTGCAGCTGGCCAGGGAAGCAGCGAAGGAGATGCAGCAGGCGGGCCGGACACCGGAGGCACAGCGGCTCCTGGTGCTGGAGAAGAGAGCGATCTTGAGATGGCGAGGCGTGAAGCGTCAGAGCTTCTTGGGATCGACGTGCAGATCGAAGAATAGAGAAAGGAAGACATCATGGGAAGAGGAATGAAAGCGGGCAAGCGCCCGAAGGAGAAGGTTTCGTCAGGCGGAAGCAGGGCGGCGCAGATGCAGCAGCTCCAGGCGATGCAGAGGCAGATGCAGGAAATGCAGGCTGAGCTCGAGGAAAAGGAAGTCGAGACCAGTGCAGGCGGCGGAATGGTGACTGCAAAGGTCAGCGGAAAGAAGCAGGTGGTGGACCTTAAGATAGATCCGGATGCTGTAGATCCTGAGGATGTGGAGACACTGCAGGATATGATCGTTGCGGCGATCAATGAAGGCCTGCGCCAGATCGACGAGATGCAGGAGAACGAATACGGCAAGATCACCGGCGGACTCGGCATCCCGGGGATGTAGACGGGACTACCGCGCGTGACGCATCATAGACAGGCGTGAATAGGGATAACGAGATTTTGATGTAAAGGAGGATGTTGTGGCAGCGCAGTATCCGAGAAAAATTGAGAGACTGATCGCTGAGCTCTGCAAGCTCCCGGGAATCGGCCGGAAGAGCGCGCAGCAGCTGGCTTTTCATATTCTTTCGCTGGATGAGAAAGAGGCGGATGATTTTGCGGACGCGATAAAGGATGCAAAGCATTCTGTCAGGTACTGCCCGGTCTGCGGGAACCTGACGGATAAAGACAAGTGCAGCATCTGCAGCGATCCTTCGAGGCGACGCGACGTGATCTGCGTGGTGGAGTCGCCGCAGGATGTGATGGCGATGGAAGCCCTTAAGGAATACCATGGACAGTACCATGTCCTGAACGGCGTGATCTCGGCGATGGAAGGGATCGGGCCGGATGACATCAACCTGAAGTCGCTCATCGAGAGGCTCCGGGACACAGAGGTCCAGGAAGTGATCCTTGCGACTAACCCGAACATCGAGGGCGAGGCGACGGCTATGTACATCGCAAGGCTGCTAAAGCCGGCCGGCATCAAAGTCACCCGCATCGCGCACGGCCTTCCGGTCGGAGGCGACATAGAATACGCGGACAAAGTCACGCTCCTCAAGTCGCTGGAAGGGCGGACCGAGATCTAGGATGGGTAAGAAAAAGAAAAAACTGAATATTCCGAAGCCGGACCTGTCCGGCATACCCAAGCCGGGCATGCCGAACATGAACATAGTGGAGGGTATCCAGGACAGGAAGTTCCACCATTTCTGGGACAGGCACCCGGTGCTGAACAATCTTAAAGCGCTGGCTTTCTGCACTGCAGGAGCAGCGCTTATCGCGTTCGTAATCAACAGCTTCGTAAATACGGTCGGACTGTTTCCGGGCGGTTTTGCGGGGCTCACGCTTCTCATCACAAGGAGCGCGGACAAGTTCTGGGGCGTGCAGATCCCGTATTCGCTTTTGTATATACCGCTGAACGCGATCCCGATAATGATCGGGATAAAGCACCTGGGAAAGAGATTCACGGCGCTTTCGGTGTATGTCATAGTTTTGAGCTCGTTCCTGGTGGACCTGATGCCGAAGTACGCGCTCACATATGACGTGCTCCTGCTCAGCGTTTTCGGAGGGCTGCTTGACGGCGCGGCAGTTGCGCTGTGTCTCTATGTCGGCGCAAGCGGAGGCGGGACTGATTTCATCTCGCTCTACTTTGCGGAGAAGCGGGGAATCGACTGCTGGAATTACATACTGATGGCGAACGTGGTGATCCTCAGCATCGCAGGCCTTATGTTCGGCTGGTCCAAGGCGCTGTATTCTATCATTTACCAGTTCTGCGTGACGCAGGCTATATCGACTCTGTTCAACAGGTACAGCAAGCACACGCTTATCATAATAACCGATATGCCGGAGGCAGTGTACAACTGCATATACAGGCTGACCAACCACGCGGCGACACTGTATAAAGGTACGGGTCTCTACGGAAACGAGGGCAAAAGCACGATCTACTCAGTCGTCGCGAGCGACGAAGTCGACTACGTAGTCAAGAGCATCAAGGAGATCGACCCGCACGCGTTCGTGAACGTGCTCAAGACCGAGCAGCTCGCAGGGGCATGGTACCGGCATCCAAACAGATAGCCGGTAATGTGTTTTTCAGAACCGTCCCCAAAAACACACAGCGGGTGCCTGATTAAAGAAGCGGAGGTGCAATCATGACAGCACAACTGATGCTTGGAAAGGATACGGCGGCGGCCGTGAAGGCTGACCTGGACCGTGAAATAGAGGATTTGAAGGCGCGTGGCATCATTCCGCGCCTTGAGATCATAAGGGTCGGCGAAAAACCGGAGGATATGGCGTATGAGAACGCTGCCAGGAAGAGATTCGAGAAGCTCGGGATCGAGCTCAATGTGACTGAGCTTCCGGAAGACGTAACTGAAGAAGAGTTCGAGAATTCTCTGGCTATAAAGAACGAAGATCCGCTGGTTCACGGGATCCTCGTTTTCAGGCCGCTTCCTGAGAACCTGGATGAGGAAAGGATCTCAGGGCTGATCGCGCCGGAAAAGGATGTGGACTGCATGAGCCCGGTGAACATCGCGAAAGTGATGACAGGGGATGAGGGCTTTGATCCATGCACGGCAGAAGCCGCGATCGAGATCGGAGAAAGAAACGGTATAGATTTTGATGGTAAGAAAGTGACAGTGATCGGACGTAGCATGGTCGTCGGACGGCCGCTTGCCATGATGCTGCTCCAGAAGAACGCGACGGTCACGGTCTGCCATTCACACACAAAGGATCTTGCGGAAGCATGCCGCGGTGCGGATGTGATCATAGCCGCTGCCGGCCATGCGGGGCTCGTGGCTGCCGACATGGTAAGTGAGGGGGCATGTGTGATCGACGTCGGGATAAACGTCGGACCCGATGGAAAACTTACGGGCGACGTGGATTTTGATGCTGTTTCAGAGAAAGCCGGAATGATAACGCCTGTACCTGGCGGGGTAGGCGGAGTAACGACGTCGATCCTCGCGCGGCATGTGGTACTTGCGGCAGGGCGGAAGAAATAGAGGCCGCTTCTGTGCGAACATTTGTTTGCAAAATGGCCGGACTTGTGTTACAATTAATGCATATGGTACATATCGATATGCAGGCCCGATATGAGCGGGGAGTTATTTGATCAGCGGGGGAGTGTAAATGCCATTTAAACTGCATTCAGAATATCAGCCGACCGGGGACCAGCCGCAGGCGATCGAGAAGCTCGTGGAGAGCTTCAGGGCCGGGAACAGGGCGCAGACACTGCTCGGCGTCACGGGGTCCGGCAAGACTTTTACGATGGCGAACGTCATCCAGCAGCTGCAGCGGCCGACTTTGATCATCTCACACAACAAAACCCTCGCGGCGCAGCTCCACGGCGAGATGAAGGAGTTCTTCCCGGAGAACGCGGTCGAATATTTTGTTTCATATTATGATTACTACCAGCCGGAGGCGTATGTGCCGTCGACTGACACATATATCGAGAAGGATTCGGATATCAATGACGAGATCGACAGGCTGAGGCACTCGGCGACTGCGGCGCTCTTTGAGAGGAAAGACGTCATAATCGTCGCGTCGGTCTCGTGCATATACGGACTCGGAAGCCCGTTCGACTACGAGCACCAGATGCTGTCGCTAAGGCCGGGTATGGAGAAGCCGAGGCGTGACATATTAAGGCGCCTCGTTGACATCCAGTACACGAGAAACGACATGGACTTCCAGCGCGGATCGTTCAGGGTCCGCGGCGACACGATAGATATCTACCCGGCAGGTGAGGACAATGCCTACAGGGTCGAGCTGTTCGGGGACGAAGTCGATTCGATAAAGAAATTCAACCCGGTAACTGGCGAGATCATCGGCAAGATGAACCACATAGCCGTATTCCCGGCCTCATATTACGTGACGCCGCCGGAAAGGATGGAGCGCGCACTCACGACGATCGACGAGGAGCTCCAGGAGAGGGTCCAGTGGTTCAGGGACCGCGGCAAGCTGCTCGAGGCGCAGAGGATAGAACAGCGCACGAGATATGATATGGAGATGCTGCGCGAGATCGGGACCTGTAAGGGGATCGAGAATTACACGCGTCACCTCTCGGGGCTCGAGCCTGGCCAGAAACCGTACTGCCTGATCGACTACTTCCCGAAGGATTTCATAATCATGATAGATGAGTCGCACGTCATGCTGCCTCAGCTCCACGCGATGTACCACGGGAACCTCTCAAGAAAGGAATCGCTCGTTGAGTACGGGTTCAGGCTGCCGTCGGCGCTCGACAACAGGCCGCTCAAGTTCAGCGAGTTCGAAGACGAAGTCAACCAGATTCTGTTCGTCAGCGCGACTCCTGCGGAGTACGAGCGCGAGCAGGCGGGCGGCATCACGGCCGAGCAGGTCATACGGCCGACGGGGCTTCTCGACCCGGAGATCGATGTGAGGCGGACTGAGGGCCAGATTGACGACCTCATAAGCGAGATCAACAAAACCACGTCGAAAGGCGAGAAAGTATTTGTCACTACACTGACAAAGAAAATGGCCGAGAACCTTACGGACTACCTGGGGAAGGCCGGGGTCAAGGCCAAGTACCTGCATTCGGATGTCGATACACTGGAAAGACTGGAAATAATAAGGGACCTCAGGCTCGGGAAGTTCGACGTCCTGGTCGGGATCAACCTGCTCCGTGAAGGGCTGGACATCCCGGAGGTCGCTCTCGTAGCGATACTCGACGCAGATAAGGAAGGATTCCTGAGGACCGAGACCTCGCTGATACAGACGATAGGGCGTGCAGCGCGAAACGTGGACGGACACGTCGTGATGTACGCAGACTATATCTCGCCTGCGATGAAAGCCGCGATAGACGAGACGAACAGGCGGCGCGGCATACAGAAAGCATATAACGAAGAGCACGGGATCACACCGAAGAGCGTTGAAAAGAGCGTGCGTGATATAATAGAAGTCACTGAAGAGGCTGAGGACGAGATCACGGCGGCCGGCGGAAAGCGGGCAAAGCCAGAAGAGCTCACTCAGAAAGAGCGGCAGAAGCTCGTCGCGAAGCTGGAGAAGGAGATGAAGCAGTGCGCAAAGGACCTCCAGTTCGAGCGCGCGGCTGAGCTAAGAGATATAATTTTCGAATACAGGGTGAAATAATGGCTGGAAAGCTGATAATAAAAGGTGCGAACGAGAACAACCTGAAGCATATGGACGTAAGTATGCCGAGAGACAGCCTTAACGTGCTTACGGGACTTTCGGGGTCGGGCAAGTCTTCGCTCGCGTTCGACACGATATACGCCGAAGGACAGAGAAGGTATGTGGAGAGCCTGTCGTCTTACGCAAGGCAGTTCCTCGGACAGATGGAAAAGCCGGACGTGGAGATGATAGAGGGGCTGTCCCCTGCGATCTCGATCGATCAGAAGACGACTAGCAGGAACCCGAGGTCGACGGTAGGTACAGTTACGGAGATACACGATTACCTGAGGCTTCTTTACGCAAGGGTCGGAAAGCCGCACTGCCCGATCTGCGGGCGGCCGATATCCAGCCAGAGCGTCGACCAGATGGTCGACATAATGATGAACTACCCGGAGGGGACGAGGCTCGTCATAATGGCGCCTGTAGTAAGGCGAAGAAAAGGCGAGCACCAGAAGATCCTCGACAGGATCCAGAGAGAAGGATTCACGAGAGTAAGAGTGGACGGTGAGATCCTGTCGCTAGACGAGGACGAGATCAAGCTTGACAAGAAGTTCCCGCACTCCATAGACATCGTGGTCGACAGAGTGATAGTAAGAGAAGGGCAGGAAGGCAGGATATCAGAAGCCTGCGAGCTTGCGATAAAAGAAGGCGACGGGCTCGTCACAGTTCAGATACAGGACAGAGACTTTAAGAAGGAGCAGACGTTCTCGACCAAGCTTGCGTGCCCCGAGCACGGGGCGAGCATAGAGGAGCTCGAGCCGAGGATGTTCTCATTCAACGCGCCGTTCGGAGCATGCCCGGTCTGCAATGGACTCGGATTCACCGAGAAGCTCGACCAGGACGCGGTGATAGACCAGGAAAAATCTATAAACGGCGGTGCTCTTAACAAGTTCTACATGTCGATGGAGTTCTCCGGATTCTACAAGCGCATAGTACAGGCGCTCGCTGACGAGCACGGAGTAACGCTCGACACTAAGTATAAAGATCTTCCGAAGAAATTCACGGATGAGCTGATGTACGGCACAGGTAGCCGCAATATCTCATATTCATATACGAGCAACGGGAAGAGAGTGAACAGGACACACCCGTTCGAAGGACTCGCTGCCAATCTCGAGAGACGCTACAGGGATTCCACTTCGGATGCGATGAGAGAGTGGCTGGCCAGGCTCATGAAGATGAACGAGTGCCCGGAGTGCCACGGAAAGAGATTCAAGCCTGAGGTCCTCGCGGTAACGGTAGGAGATAAAAGCATCGCCGAGTTCTCCGACATGCCTGTCAGGGATTCGCTCGAGTTCATGAAGTCGCTCAAGCTCTCAGAGATGGATGAGATGATCGCTCATCAGATAATAAAGGAGATCAAGGAGAGACTGAAGTTCCTGGTCGACGTCGGCCTGGATTACCTTACGCTCTCACGTGCCGCGGCGACTCTGTCCGGCGGCGAGGCGCAGAGGATAAGGCTTGCGACGCAGATCGGAAGCGGCCTGACCGGAGTCATGTACATACTTGACGAGCCGAGCATCGGTCTCCACCAGAAGGATAACGCCAAGCTGCTCGCGACGCTCAGGCACCTTACCGACATCGGGAACACCCTTATCGTGGTCGAGCACGACGAGGAGACGATGTATGCCGCGGACCATATCGTGGACATCGGGCCGGGCGCGGGCATCTACGGCGGCGAAGTCGTTTGCCAGGGCACAGTCGACGACATCAAAGCCTGTAAGGAGTCGATCACAGGTCAGTATCTGTCGGGCGTGAAGAAGATCGAAGTCCCGCCGGTCAGAAGGCGCGGGAATGGAAAGCATCTTGTCGTAAAGGGCGCGGCTGAGAACAACCTGAAACACATAGATGTGGACTTCCCTCTGGGAGAGTTCATCTGCGTGACCGGAGTGTCCGGATCAGGCAAGAGTAGCCTCGTTAACGAAGTGCTCTGCAAGGGCGCGTCGCGCGTGGTAAACGGCACGCATGAAGAAGCAGGGAAGCACGACAGGATAAACGGCCTTTCATATATCGATAAGGTGATCGACATCGACCAGTCGCCGATCGGGCGTACGCCAAGGTCCAACCCTGCCACGTACACCGGCATGTTCACGAGCATCCGGGATCTGTTCGCGTCTCTTCCTGAAGCCAAGATGCGCGGATTCCAGAAAGGGCGCTTCAGCTTCAATGTAAAAGGCGGGCGCTGCGAAGCCTGCAAGGGAGACGGCATCATCAAAATCGAGATGCACTTCCTTCCGGACGTTTACGTTCCGTGCGAAGTATGCCACGGAAGACGCTACAACAGGGAGACTCTGGAAGTTAAATACAGGGGGAAGAGCATATTCGACGTGCTCGATATGAGCGTCGCAGAAGCTCTCGACTTCTTCAAGAACATTCCGTCTATTTACAACAAGCTCAAGACGCTGCACGAAGTCGGTCTCGACTACATCAAGCTCGGTCAGCCTTCGACAGAGCTTTCGGGAGGCGAAGCACAGAGAGTGAAGCTCGCGACAGAGCTGTCAAAGCGAAGCACCGGCAAGACTTTGTACATTCTGGACGAGCCTACGACAGGCCTGCATTTTGCGGATGTAGATAAGCTCCTACAGGTGCTGCAGAAGCTGACGGACGCGGGCAATACCGTCGTAGTGATCGAGCACAACCTCGACGTGATCAAGCAGGCCGACCACATAATCGATCTCGGACCGGACGGCGGCGACCGCGGCGGCGAGATCGTCTGCGAAGGGACGCCGGAAGAAGTCGCGAAATGTAAGAGATCATACACAGGGCAGTTCCTTGCAAAGATGCTGTAATGTGTTTTTGGGGACGGTTCTGAAAAACACACTTTCTTAAGAAAATGTGTTTTCCAGAACCGTCCCTATTTACACATTTGATGGTATAATATGAAATGACAGCAGATTGATTTTGATCAATGGAGGCATGATCATGAAAGATATAAATATGACGCTGCTCACAGATTTCTATGAGCTGACGATGGCGAACGGATATATGAATTCCGGGATGGATAAGAAGACTGCGTATTTTGACGTTTTCTTCAGGAACATACCGGATCACGGTGGATACGCGATCATGGGCGGACTCGACCATATCATCGATTACCTGGAGAACCTCAAGTTCACGGATGAGGACATCGAATTCCTGCGGGGGAAAGGGATCTTCAGCGAGAAGTTCCTTGATTACCTGAAGGATTTCAAGTTTGCGTGCGACGTCTGGTCGGTGCCGGAGGGCACGCCGATCTTCCCGCGTGAGCCGGTCATCACTGTTCGCGGCCCTGTTATACAGGCGCAGTTCGTTGAGACAGCGATACTCATGATGTTCAACCATGAGAGCCTGATCGCGACCAAGGCGAGCAGGATCGTCAGGGCGGCCCAGGGAAGAGCGGTCATGGAATTCGGATCCCGGCGCTCGCACGGCTCTGCAGCCGCGATGTACGGCGCGAGGGCGGCTTACATCGGCGGATGTGCCGGAACAGCCTGCACGATCGTCGACAGGGAAACAGGGATCCCGGCGCTCGGGACGATGGCCCACAGCTGGGTACAGCTTTTCCCGACGGAATATGACGCATTCAAGGCGTATGCTGAGAACTATCCGCAGAACTGTGTTTTGCTCGTTGACACATACGACGTGCTGAAGTCAGGCGTTCCGAACGCGATCAAGATCTTCCGCGAGATGAAGCCGGCGAAGATGGGCATCCGTATCGACTCAGGCGACATCGCGTATCTCACTAAGCAGGCGAGAAAGATGCTTGACAACGCGGGATTCCCGCAGGCGACGATCACCGCGAGCAACGCGCTCGATGAATACCTCATCAGGGACATCATCCTTGAAGGCGCGAAGATCGACTCGTTCGGAGTCGGCGAGAGGCTCATCACAGCCAAGTCGGATCCGGTGTTCGGCGGTGTTTACAAGCTTTCAGCGATCGAGGATGAGAACGGGATCACTCCGAAGATCAAGATCTCAGAAAACGTCGGGAAGATCACGAATCCGGGCGTTAAGAGCGTTTACAGGATCTATGCAAACGACTCGGGCAAAGCCCAGGGCGACCTGATCACACTGAAGGAAGAAGGTATCCCGCAGGGAACGAAGAATGCGGACGGCACAGAGACGATCGAGATCTTCGACGAAGAGAGCCCGTGGAAGCGCAAGGAGATCACAGACTACACGATCAAAGACATCCGCGTGAAGATCTTCGAGGGCGGCAAGCTCATCTACAAGCGTCCGGATGTGAAAGAAGTCCAGAAATACTGCCAGGACCAACTTGAGACTATCTGGGAAGAGACCCTGAGATTCGAGAACCCGCAGACCTACTACGTAGACCTGTCACAGAAGCTGTTCGACCTCAAGCACAACATGATCGACGGCTACAGAAAAAGATGACAAAAGGGACTGTTCCCCACAGGGCGTCTCGATGCGCCCGGTGTGTTTGTCGGCTTCAAAGCATATGAAAAAGGAACCCGCAAGTGGGCTCCTTTTTGTTTGTCTGTTATTGGATGATTATAAAAGTTGTCAGAAAGAACCGTCCCCATTGACACCCATTGACAACTTTTATGCGGTGACTTCGCGGACGATCTTCCTGCGGCTCCAGCCTTTCTTGAAGGTGAACTTGCCGGTCTTTATGTCGGCGTCGGAGACGCCGGCTTTTTCGCATTCTTCGCGGAACTCGTCGGCGGTATCGAACAGTCCGTAGGCGATGAGGCTGTTTATGGCGGCCTCGGTGGAGTCGTCTGCGACTTCCACGGTGATGGTCTTGGCCAGCCTGTCGTTCTTCCACTTGGCCTGCGTCATGTCGTTGGAAGTCTTGCTCTCCTGCTCGACGGCGGACTGGACTTCTTCCGCGGTCGTCACGCTGTCAAGCGTGTTGGGGTAGTTCATGACATTCCTTACGCACCAGGCGATGACCGTCATGGAAGCGATTATTATGATAAGCGCGATGAAGATATCGTTCTTGTCGTACATGAAATCTCTGAAAGTTCTTTTCGGCTTCATCTTTTCCTCCGTTATCCCTTTTAATGTCTTTTCCATTGTAACATATTCCAGAAAATGTGCAAACATGCTCCGAAAAGTGCTCCGAAAAGGGACTGCCCCTTTTCGGAGCTTAAGAAAGTGTGTTTTTCAGAACCGTCCCCAAAAACACAGTTCTGCGTGGTATAATGGTTCTATGGTTGAAGTCAGGATCGGGACAAATGAACAGGGGCAGCGGTTGGACAGGTTCCTCAGGAAGTATCTTCCGGGGATGCCGCTTTCGATGGTGTACCGGGTCATCCGTAAGGATGTGAAGGTGAATGGGAAGCGGCAGGCTAATGTCTATATGCTGGAGGACGGTGATGTCATCCAGCTGTATCTCGATCAAAATCTTGTTGACGGGTTCCGCAGCCGCGGCGCGGCGGGCGAGCACGGCGGGGCCGGTAAGGGCTCTGACGGGAGCATGCTCGCGGGAAGGCCGCGGAAAACATTCAGGATCGCGTACGAAGACGACGAGATTTTGATCGCCGACAAGCCGGCCGGGCTGCTCACGCACGGCGACAGGACCGAGAAATCGAAACACCTCACGAACCAGGTGCAGGACTATCTGATAGAAAAAGGGGAGTACAGCCCGAGGAATGAGAAGACGTTCGCACCGGCGCCGGTCAACCGGATAGACAGGAACACGAGCGGGCTCGTGATCTTTGCGAAGAACTACGACGCGCTCAAGAAGTTCAATAAATACATCCGCGGGCGTGAGAAGATAAGGAAGATCTACCTTACGGTCGTGTGCGGGAGGATCGATAAGGATCTCAAGCTGTCGGGCATGATCAAAAAGGATGAATCCCGTAACATAAGCGGTATGGTCGATCCGGATGAGGCATCTGGCAGGGACTGCGGAAATGAACAGGCTGAAACATTGAAATCAAGGACTGCGGTGACGTATGTAAAGCCGCTCAAGAGCTGGACTATCAAAGGCATGGGCGACACGGAGTTCACGCTTGCGGAGGTCGAGATCGAGACAGGGCGGACACACCAGATAAGAGTGCAGCTTGCGGATGCAGGCTATCCGCTGGCGGGGGACCCGAAGTACGGCGATCCGGCGGTCAACAGGAAGCTTCGTGAAAGGTTCGGCCTCACGCATCAGCTGCTCACTGCGGCACGTCTTGAGTTCGGCGATATGGATGAATACCCGGAGCTGTCAGGTAAAACAGTTGAGGCAAAGCTTCCGAAAGTGTTTGAAAAGGTGGTAAAAAACAGCAAAATATGACCTGGTTTTAACCAAAAGTTCACATTAGAGGGTCATAATAGATAAAACAGTATAAAGGGGCAAGTTTTTTCAGATGAGTGAATTGAACGAGAACAGCAATCAGAACACAGACGTTGAAGAGGATGAGGAAAAGCAGTCGCTGAAGGCTTCGGCTCTCGAGTGGGGCCGCGACATTATTATCGCGCTGCTGATCGCGCTTTGCATATCGCTGCTTATCAAGCCGACTATCGTCAAGGAGAGCTCCATGGAGCCGAACTTCAACTCGAACGACTACATCTTCTTAAGCAGGATAGCGTATAAGTTCGGCGGCGAGCCGAAGCGCGGGGATGTGATCGTGTTCCGCACCGACTCCGAGCACCTGCTGGACGTGAAGGGCCGTCACAAGCTTTTGATCAAGCGCGTGATCGGGCTCCCGGGCGACAGGATAAAGATTGCGGACGGCGAGGTCTATGTGAATGGTGAGCTCGACGACCAGAGCTACACCAAGGACGGCGACACCTGGGTCGAGGACCGCGGCGACGACGAGGTGCTGGAGCTGACAGTGCCGGAAGGACAGCTTTTCTGCATGGGCGACAACCGCGAGGTCAGCATCGACAGCAGGAGCGACGATGTGGGATGCGTCGACGAGGATACTATAGTCGGAAAGGCTGTGTTCAGGCTGCTTCCGCTCTCAGCGATCGGAGTAATACATAACGTGTACGAGTGATGGCGCGGTCAAAATCTCGTCTGCATATGGTGGGAAACCGCATTGAAATGGTAATATCATGAACAAGATAATCAGAAACGCAACAATACTGGCGTCGCTTGCGCTTATCGCGAGGCACTTTGTGCAGCTGACGAAGGTGTCCGGGAATTCTATGTTCCCTGAGCTTCACGATGAGGACAGGCTGCTCATCGACAAGACGGCTTACGAGCATGCTGCTCCTCAGCCCGGCGATGTTGTGGTGTTCGCGGTCGCGTGCCAGGATCACCTGCTCATAAAGAGGATAATCGGCGTGCCGGGTGACCATATCGTTATCCGCGACGGCACACTGTGGATCAACGGAGAAATCGGAAACGACGAATATACAGCTGACGGGGCGACTGACGGGAATGTCGACATAGTAGTTCCAGAAGGAAGGTACTTCGTGCTCGGCGACAACAGGCTGCACAGCAAGGACAGCAGGTCTGCAGTGGTCGGGTGTATACCTGATAAGTCGATACTTGGCAAAGTGAGCATCAGGCTCTATCCGCCGGGGAGAGTTTTTGTACGCGACGTGCTCGCGAAAGATGAGGAACAGAGTGACGAGCAGGTAGGTGCCGCCGAAGATTTTGATAAGCAGGCGGCTGGCGAAGACGAGCAGGAGTAGTATTTATATGGGACAGAAGACAACGAAGCTCGTCGCGAACAATAAGAAAGCACGCCATGATTACTTCATCGAAGAGACATATCAGGCAGGAGTCGCGCTCACCGGGACCGAGATCAAATCAGTGAGAGCAGGCAAGGTGAGCATCAAGGAGAGCTACGCCAAAGTCGAGCGTGGTGAAGTCATCATATACGGCATGAATATAAGCCCGTATGAGCAGGGGAACAGGTTCAATGTGGACCCGCTCAGGCCAAGGAAGCTGCTCCTTCATAAGCGTGAGATAAGGAAGATCCTTGGGGCAACGACCGAGCAGGGTCTTACAGTAGTTCCGCTCCAGATGTATATAAACGAGAAGGGCCTCGCAAAGATCGATATAGCGATAGCGCGGGGCAAGAAACTCTACGATAAGCGCGACGATATGGCGAAAAAAGACGCCGACCGCAAGATGGAGCGCGCGATAAAGAACAGAGGATAAGGGGGTGTAATGGTTTCGACGGGGGTATAGAAACAGTATAAGCGGGCAGTGGCGC
>CAZBFD010000016.1:15708-16817 GCA_964491055.1 uncultured Eubacterium sp. | reverse complement strand
CATCAAAGGTGATGTATTTCACATTCACTTTCTTCGGGATCATTTCATTCACAACAGGCACAGCAGCAAGCACGACAAGAAGGGCTGCCAGAAACAGCAGCCACTTTTCAGCCGACCAGCGTTTTTTCTGCTTCCTGTCCTTCTCCATAATCCTTCTATTCAGTGCGAAGTGCAGTCACCGGATCGCTATTTGCTGCCTTCCGTGACGGGATCCATCCACCGATCAGCGTTAACACGATGCTGAGCAGCACTAGAATCACTGCGGCGCGAGGCGGCATCTGGGCGCGCATGCGCGTCCCTTCCGCGAGCGTCTGTATTATCAGGTTGCCCGGTATGAGCAGCGCGAGCGATATGCCGATCCCGAGGAGTCCCGCGAGAGCACCGATGATGAATGTCTCTGCGTTGAAGACGTTTGCGACATTTCCCTTTGACGCGCCCATCGCACGTAGGATACCGATCTCTTTCTTACGCTCAAGCACGCTGATATATGTTATGACACCGATCATGATGGACGATACCACAAGCGATATCGCGACGAACGCTATCAGTATCATGCTGAGCTGGTTGATGATGTCAGTTACTGACGACATGAGCGTACCGACGATATCAGAGTATGTGATCACCTTGTCGTCCTCTCCGGCTTTCTTCATGCGGTCGTTGTATCCGTCAATGATGCCAGTCACTTTTTCTTTGCTGTCAAAATCTTTTGGATATATCAGGATCATGCTCGGCTTATCCAGGTCTGCATAGCCGAAGTCTTTCATGTTATCCTCGTATGTCGCGTTACCGGTCGTCATGAGCTGGGTTATCATCTGCGTGAGGTCGTCCTCGTCCATGTCCATTTTGATCGCGGCGGCGAACGCGTCAGGGTTCACGCTCATCGCGTGCTTAAGACCCTGAGCGAGCTGCTTCATCATGGCTTTGGTGTAAGTGGTCATGTATTTCTTCATGCCCTCGGTCATCTTCTGCTGGAGCTTCTTGGATATGCCGCTCATGTCAGGTGTCATGTTGGCTGAAGCAGCTGAGATGATCTTCTGCGCCTCATCCGACTTCATGTATTCTTCCATCGCCTTGCCCATGTCGACCTCGTTCGACATGCCATGCTCCAT
>CAZBFD010000016.1:0-15608 GCA_964491055.1 uncultured Eubacterium sp. | reverse complement strand
AAGTCAAAGTCATCCTTGTCCGGCTGCGGCAGCTTGTTCGGATTCACTTTGAGCTTTCCCGCGTCAAACTTGAACGCGTCCTGCAGAGCGTCCTTATCGACATCCATCATATCTTCAAAGTCGAAGTCCGAGTTATCGTCGTCGCCGAAGTCTTTGCCGGTGAGCACGTTCTTGCTCTTGTCGTCCTTCTGCGCCTTTACGATCGCAGCATCCTGGTTCTGCTCGATTATATACTTCACAAGGTCCGGGTGGTATCCGATCCCGATGGTAAGCACCCTGATGCTTGAGTCCTCACGCGGCTTCACGATACCTGTTATCTTCAGCTTCTCGCTCTTCTTTGCGACTTTGTTCATATATGATTTATCGTCTCTCTTGTCGATGTAGATATCCTTGTCCTCATCGTACTTGAAGCAGTCCGAGTTTTTGATCAGCCTGAACTCCTGGCCCATGAAGTATGACGAGTCGAACTCCCTGTCGCTGGTATCGATCTCGACTTCCTCACCTTTGGCGAATTTTTTGATCGCCTTCTCCAGCTCCTTCGGGTCGCGCTCGCCGAGCATATAAAGGACGAGGTCGCTGACCTTTCCGTCGGCCGACAGGATGAGGACCAGGTCGGACTCCTTTTCCGGCCAGCTGCCCGCGACCACCTCATACTGATCTTTGTACATCTTTTCATCCGCCGGGAGCGCGTTAAAGCTGTCGGTGCTCATCATCATCGACATCATGCTGTTCGACGTCCCGCCGGAACCGGTCAGGCCGACCGCGGCAAACGACTTATCCGGGTTGACCTGCCTGAACTTGCCGTTATTGTCTTCTCTGTATATCAAAGGCGTGATGCTGTATCTGTACTCGATCGCTGACGTGTACTCCGCGATGCCGCTTTCCTTGCTGTCGAGGAAGTCCATGAAAGCCGCAAGGTCGTTGGAGTTGGACTTGCTCAGGATCTCGGTGACGGTCTTCATCTCGCTTATCTTCTTGCCGTACTCATCCATCTCGTCGACAGCGCTTCCTTCGACTCCTTTTCCGTTCGTGGAGATGTCGTCGCCCTTTGATTTATCCTTGTCCTTGCTCTTATCCCCATCCTTTTCCGATTCATTCGATCCGCTGATCCCCTCGGCCGTGGAGATTATCGATGTGAGATCAAAACCTGTATCCTGTATCTGGACAGGATATTCTGCAAGAGTTTCTTCTTCTACAGTATCTATATATTTATTGACTCCGTTGGAAAGAGACAGGATCAAAGCGATCCCGATGATCCCGATCGACCCCGCGAATGCGACGAGGATCGTTCTTCCCTTCTTCGTCATGAGGTTGTTGAAGCTGAGCGAAAGAGCCGTGAGGAATGACATGCTCGCACGTTTCTGCTTCTCCTTGCGGCGGGCTGCAGCTGTATCATCTTCTGGCTTTTCATCCATGCTCGCAGTATTAATTTCTGGCACTGCAGCTTCTTCCGGCGTGCTCGCCGCATCATCATGTGCAGTGTCAGATACTTCATCAGATGGACTGTCTGGGTTTTGATCAGGCGCGACCACGGCATGTGGATCAAACGGATCAGAATCTGATATCACCTTGCCGTCTCTTAAGTTGATTATGCGTGTCGCGTACTGATCGGCCAGCTCAGGGTTGTGTGTGACCATCACAACAAGGCGGTCTTCTGCAACTTTCTTGAGAAGCTCCATGACCTGCAGGCCAGTCGTGCTGTCAAGAGCACCGGTCGGCTCGTCCGCGAGCACGATATCAGGATCGTTCACCAGAGCGCGTGCTATCGCGACCCTCTGCATCTGGCCGCCGGAAAGCTGCATCGGGAGCTTGTGGATATGCTCGGCCAGGCCGACTTCAGCAAGAGCCTTTTCCGCTCTTTCTTTTCGCTCGGCCGCAGGCACGCCGCCAATGATAAGCGCGAGCTCCACATTCTTAAGAACAGTCTGGTGCGGGATCAGGTTATAGCTCTGGAACACGAAGCCTATCGTGTGGTTTCTGTACGTATCCCAGTCACGGTCGCGATACTTCGCTGTCGAGACCCCGTTTATCACGAGCTCCCCGCTGTCCGCCTGGTCCAGGCCGCCGATAATATTCAGGAACGTCGTCTTTCCCGATCCGCTCGGGCCGAGCACCGCCACGAACTCATTGTCGCGGAGGTTCATGCTCACTCCGTCCAGCGCCATCTGCGTGAGACCTGCTGTCCTGTATTCTTTTTTGATATTTTTTATCTCTAACATCTATGAATTACCCTCCTGGCAATTTCAGGGTATACATAGCATAACATTCTAATAAGTAATTCCAACCCTTACATGCATCAACTGACTCGTCGAAGAGTTTCTATTCGTTCCAGCCCTTACAGACGTCGACCCACTTGACAAAACCCTGTGCATACTTTTCAAGCTCATCCGGAGTGAGTCCGATCGCGCTGTTATCGCTTCCCGCTGCCGGGTAGACCTTATCAAAGCGCCTGATCGATTCGTCAAGATATACTTTAACGCCATCGTTCACTGCGAACGGACAAACGCCGCCGACCGCATGACCTACGAGCTCAACTGCCTCATCAGGTGTCAGCATCTTTGCCTTCTCACCGAACTCTGCCTTGTATTTCGGGTTTGCTATCTTGGTATCACCAGCGCAGGCAATGAGAATTGGCTTATCACCGACCTTGAACGAGAGCGTCTTGACGATCTTCGCCGGCTCGCATCCGACTGCTTCCGCAGCAAGCTCCACCGTCGCACTGGATACATCAAACTCCATGATCCGGTCTTCCATTCCGAATTTCCTGAAATACTCTTTTACTTTATCTATCGCCATATTGCTCACCTTTCCCTCTCCGGACAAACGAGATTTTGCCGATTCATTCAGCTCTCCGGACAAACGAGATTTTGATGATTCATCCACACTGTCCTCGATCATTCGCATGACGCTGTCATCGAGCCTTCCGATCACTGACTGCATATTCCGCCTCCTGCCGCCAAATCATCGTCATACATCTCCTGGTTTTCATCGTCATACATCTCCTGGTTTTCCTCTGCATAAACAGAAGCGAGACTATTGTTTTCCGCCTGAATGAACCAGACCATGCATACACAAAATATTGTCAATACAATGATCCCAACGGCCGTACGTAATGACCTTCTCTCCATGTCTGCTCCTCTCATGTACATCGCGATGTCATCGAGTTTTCTGTTACAGATTGCATCTCTGTTGCCTATAGGCGACATTACACCAGTTTATATCTTAGATACATATTATATCACATAAAACAAGATTTGAATCTTGACTATATTGACAGACATCAAGAAAAGGACATATACTTATTTAGGCTAATGGCTATTAGCCATTAGCCTGGAAAACATATGCCTTTTTTGGGGAGTACAATTTTGACAATTGTATATAGAAGGAGTTGATAGTGCATATGAAGAGAAGGATCCTTACACCTATGGAAACAAAAATAATGACTGAAGCTGTAAAACTTGCGGCTAAGGAAGGTTTTGATGCTGTGACGATGGAAATGATCGCCGAAGCTGTGGGCATCAAAGCCCCGTCATTGTATAAACATTTCAAGAATAAGCGTGACATTTTCGATGCGATCCTTAACGAGATGGAATGGCGGGACGCAAAAAACGCCAGGGAGTCCGGACTGCCGCTCGAACCGTTGGATGACGGCATTTACAAAAATGAATATGAAAATGAATATGAGTATAACAGCGCGGAGAAAGAAGCCAGAAACTCTGCAAATATGACGATTGATGATTATGAAGATGAGTCTGCTCCACTAGCGGATGAGTACGCGGATGTCGATATGCAGGCATTTCTGGATTACTGCAGGAAGATGTTCAGGTACTGGACCGGTGATGAATTTGCTTCATCGTTCAGGAAGATGCTGACGATTGAGCAGTATAAGGATCAGGAAATGCACAATCTTTATCATCAGTATCTGGGGACCGGGCCGCTTGGGTACACGGCGGACATCGTCGGATCGGAGAAGGCTGCGCTTGCATTATACGGGCCGATGTTTATGCTATACAGCATTTTCGATGAGGCTAAAAGCAAATATGTCCCGGGTTTTGAGGACTCGATTTATGGCATGCTGGATACGCACCTGGACAACTGGTACGCGGAGTATAGCAGCCATAAAGCATGATTCCCGGCGCAGGTTTAGCATCACAGCCAGGACAAATCGCAAAACAACTGAAAATCTATAAAACAGGCATTATATGGAGGCAGAAAAATGAAATATCCACTCAGTGAAAAGTATGATACACCTGATCTTATGGCGAAGATCATGGGGCCGAACCCGATCAAGCTTGAAGAGGAGCTTTTGCAGGACAACCTGATCCCGGAAGGGGCGACAGTCTGTGATCTGGGGAGCGGTCAGGGCCTGACGAGCATATTCCTTGCGAAGGAATATGGATTCAAGGTCTATGCTGCGGATCTATGGAGTGATCCCGAGGAAAACAGGAAGTTCTTCAAAGAAATGGGACTTACTGATGAGCAGATCGTGCCGGTGAAAGCCGATGCGGAAGACCTGCCGTTCGAGAAGGAATTCTTTGATGCTGTCGTGTCGACAGATTCATACAATTATTTCGGGCGCGACCCGGAATATCTGGACAACAAGCTTTTACCGTTCATAAAGCACGGCGGATACATCTATGTCGCGATCCCGGGCATGAAAAAAGACTGCCACGACGCTCTGCCGGAGGAGCTTCTGCTCTCCTGGACACCAGAGCAGCTTGAGTATATGCACGATGTCAACTACTGGACGAACATGGTGAGCCAGGCAAAGGACGCCGAGATCGTTACGGTCGAAGAAATGGAATCGAACGATGAAGTCTGGGCGGACTGGCTCGCACAGGATAACGAATATGCTGTCGGTGACCGAAAATCTATGGAAGCAGGCGGCGGCAAATACCTCAACTTCATCAAGATCGTGCTGAGGAAAAGATAGACATTCAGGAAGCTGGTAACGGCGCATCAGGGTCATGCACCACAGACGACAGAGAACTGTATTCATGCAATAGATAAATATCAAAAGAGCAGGCTACTATACGAAGAGCCTGCTCTTATTGTACCAACTAGATTTTGATATTTGTATCAGCTGTGGTGTATGGCGGCCTTCCTGCTCTCGAAGAACCGCTCCATTACGTCGTCCGCGATCTCGGACTTCTTTTCGCGGCTCATGAGCCTCTCGACTATGTCGACCGGATCTACTCCGCCATTCACTATCGCATCGAGAGCATGCACGATCGGCATCTCGACCTGGTATTTCTCAGAAAGCTCGAGCGCGGCCGGAAGTGCGTTAAGGCCTTCAACGACCTGGCCGATCTCTTTGACTGCCTCATCTACCGGAACGCCCTGACCGATCAGGATACCGCAGCGGTTGTTCCTGCTGTGCATGCTCGTCGCGGTCACGATCAGGTCGCCGATCCCGGCAAGCCCGCTGAATGTCTGCTCCATGCAGCCCATCTTGAGGCCGAGTCTCGTGATCTCAGCCATGCCGCGCGTGATAAGAGCAGCCTTCGCGTTGTCTCCGCAGCCGATACCGACAGCAACTCCGCAGGCGAGTGCGATCACATTCTTGAGAGCACCGCAGAGCTCGACTCCGAGCACGTCAGCGTTCGTGTATACTCTCATGCATGTGTTGGTGAAGACATCCTGCACGATCTCGGCAGCCTTCATGTCTTCGCAGGCCGACACTATCGTAGTCGGCATATCAAGCGCGATCTCCTCTGCGTGAGTCGGCCCGGAAAGCGCTACGACCTTAACGTTTGAATGCTTACCGTCTTTGCTCAGCTCGTCGGTAATGATCTGTGACATCGTCAGGAGCGTATCTTTCTCAATGCCCTTTCCAACGTCTGCGATGATCTGCCCGTCAGGGATGTAATCCCTTGCCTTCGCGATAGTCTGCCTGATGAACACCGACGGGATCGCGCACATGATAACGTCCTTGTCTTTGCACGCCTCGCTGATGTCCAGTGTATATCTTATTCCATCCGGGATCACCATCCCCGGCAGGTTATGATGCTTATGTGTAGTGCTGCATTCCTCGATCTCACTCGGCACGGCTGACCATACCAGCACGTCATGCCCGCTGTTATACAGCATCCTGGCAAGCGACATTCCGATAGTTCCGCATCCGAGCACCCCTATTCTGGCCATAATTATTCCTCCCGATAAAATGTCTGTTTTCATATATTATACAGTCCGCGCACTCGCTTTACAAGGGTGAGGATCTTGCGGCTTACCAGGGACAGGCACTAGTCGGTGCTATAGTACAATATAAAAAGACAGTGATACTGATTCTGGCGAGGGCATTTCCGGTAGCTGGTACTTAGCGAATGCGAGCTGTGAAGCGATGCATGAGGTCAGTACCACTGCGTTAAGCCGGAACTAGGCGAGAGCCGTGCCCGAGCCCAGAATCAGTATCACTGTCATGTTTTATTTCATTTCGAATGGTGCAGGCTTGCCGTAATAGTAGCCCTGTATCTTGGTGCAGCCGTTCTCGCGGAGGAACTTCACCTGTTCTTCGGTCTCGACTCCTTCGCAGATGGTCTTGACGCCGAGCCTGTTCGCCATGCTGAGGAGCTCGCCGACGATTATCTTTCCTTCTTCGCCTTCGCCGAAGCGGTGCATGAACCTCATGTCGAGCTTGATAAGGTCGAAGTGGATGTCCTGGAGCACATCGAGCGACGAGTAGCCGCTTCCAAAGTCGTCCATCCAGACTTCGAAGCCGAGGTCCTGGAACCTTTCTACCTGCTTCTTCATGAACTCGAAATCACTTCCGATGATACTTTCTGTTATCTCGATGGAGATCATATTACGTTCCACGCCGGCAGCGTCGACACGCTTACGGATCTCCTCAACCATATCACAGGCATCAAAATCTGTACGTGACAGGTTCACGGAAGGTGAAGCGATCTTCTCGCCTTTTTCTTTCAGGTACTTTATCTTATCAAGCACCTGGTCGAGCACGTACAGGTCTAGCTTGTATATGATCCCGGCGTTCTCCAGATATGGTATGAACTCATCCGGGGAAAGGAAGCCTTTATTCGGGTCGATCCAGCGGGAGAGCGCTTCTTCGTCAGTCTTCTCCCCGGTCGCCGTCTCTATGATCGGCTGGTAGTAGACCTTGATCCAGCCATATGAAAGAGCCTGGTCGAGGTGGTTGATTATGTATCTTACATCCTCAACTTCCTTCGCCATGCCGGCGTCGAAGTAATAATAGCCGGATATATAGGAATCTTTGTACCTGTCACAGATATACTTGGCCCTGTCGCAGGCGATGTTCACGCTCACGTCGCCAACGCTGTATGGATATATCCCGACATGGACAGGCAGCGATTTGTCATTATCCACTGTACGGCACTCGCTGAAAATTGTCTCCAGCTCTGCTTCAAGTCCCTCCTGGGCTGTGATCGCAGCGAAGTGGTCCTGACCAATACGGCTTACATTCTGCTCGCCGAAATGGGCTTTGATGATCTCCGCTACGTCACAGAGCAGCCTGTTACCCTCTTCATAGCCGTACTGCCTGTTAAAGTTCTTCATACCGATAAGGTCGAAGTAGAGCAGGACAGGAGACTTCCCTTCATCTGAAAGAGCACGCCTGTCATCCTCCCCGACCTTGAAGAACCGCCTCGTGTTGGCGAGCCCTGTCAGGTCGTCAGTGTAGATCCTGCGGTTAAGGTCTGCGATATAGGCTTTGATCTGGTCACGCATCTGCACGAATGACTTTGTGAGCACTCCGACCTCATCGTTACCCTTGTAATCGAGCTCGATGTCGTAATCGGAGTCAGCGAGCTTTCGCGATGCGTGCGCGAGCTTGAGCAGCGGCCCTGTGAGGAACCTGAGAATGAGCATGACAAGTATAGCAAAGATTATCATGATCACTATAGTCGCGGCGATGTCGTTTATGCCGAGCCTGATCCAGTCGGCGTTTATCTCGCTGGTCGGCGCTACGACTGCGACTACCATCCCGTTTGTAAGTGTGCAGAATGAGAGCTGACGCTGCTGGCCGTTATAATCATACCGGAGCAGCG
The DNA here is from genome assembly GCA_964491055.1 of uncultured Eubacterium sp. GTDB lineage: Bacteria > Bacillota > Clostridia > Peptostreptococcales > Anaerovoracaceae > Aminicella. Next base: position 7,587 of record CAZBFD010000016.1, on the reverse strand, counting down.
CGTCGCCGTTGCTCCTTTTCTCAAGCAGGTCTTTTCTTCCGGAAAGTCCGGCGAGGTCCAGATTGCTCCCGAATTCAAGATCCGGATGATATACCACTCTGTCCTCCTCGCTGAGCAGACATGCGAAGCCGGTTTTATAGACTTTGATCGTCTTGACCTGTTCTATCAGGGTCTCAAGCGAGATATCCATCCCCATCACACCGATCAGAAGCCCCGACTCGTATATCGGAATGACATATGAGCACACCTGGCCGGCGGCCTGGTCCCGCGTCATGTACGGGCCGACCCACGACGGACGTCCGCGGCTCACGGCCTTGAAGTACCAGATATCATAAGCTTTGCCCCCGGAATCGAGGATCCGGACGTCGATCGGCGTCTGCTCCTGGAATCCGGTCTTGCCTGCCCTGGAATAGAGGAATCCGTGCACGTTCTCGCTAATCTCCGAATCTATGCAGTAATAATAAGAGACGACTCCGTGAGTGTGGCTGGCAATGCTTGCGAAGGAATTCTGCACCTTATCGCAGTATTTCCCGAGGTAGCGGTCAAATTCTTCCTTCTGCTCCTCAGTCCGCCTGGCTCTTTTCTTGCTGCTTCCAACGAGGCCGCTCTCAGCGAGTACAACTGTGTCCATCGAATCGCTAGCCATATTTGACGCTATCTCCATGGACAGCTGGATGCCCTCGGTGTAATTCTCGATCGACTTCTTGGTATTCTCAGCAATCAGGTTCATCATTTCGACCGAATCGCGTTCGTGCTCTTCCCCGAGGGTGACGTATGTTACCGCGAACACGATCAATTCAGTTATTATTATCGCGATGACAGTGATCGCGGTTATTTTAGTTCGAATTGAATGCATTATTCTGCCCCCGGTCACTTGTCTTTGTCATCAAAATATATATAGCGGTATACGTCGTCTATCACGCCGCCCCACTGCGGCTTCACACCTTTCAGGCGCTCTGACGTCACATAGAATCTCAGCCTCGAGAACATCGGGATCCACGCGGCGTCATCCTGCACGATGATCTTCTGGAGATCCTGGTATTCCTTTATTCTCTTTTCCGGATCAAGGATCATTCTCGCGCCGCGCACTCTTTTCATTATGTCCTCATCCTTGTAGCAGAGGCTCCTGAATGTCGTGTTCTCCTCGTTTCCGAAGAATGTATATATGAAATTGTCCGGATCGTTATAATCCGCGGTCCACATCGCGGTGAAGCATGTAAGGTCTCCTGTCGTCCGGCGCTTCATGAAGTCTTCAGTATTTATCACATTGACCTTCGCGTTCACGCCGATCTTCTTCCACATCGTTGCGGCAAGCTCCATCATTGTTTTTTCTTCCTGAGTCGACGAGTCTTTGACCGATATCTCAAGATCAAAGCCATCGGCATACCCTGCCTCGGACAGAAGAGATTTTGCTGTATCCGGATCGTACGGGATCTTCGGGAGGTCTGGATCAAAACCATAAAGCCCGTGTGGGTATATCCCGTTCTCGAGCTCGCCGCGGCCGCAGTACACTGCATCGAAGATCACCTGACGGTCAAGCGCAAGCTGAAGCGCCTTCCGGACGCGGACGTCGCCGAGAGGCTTCTTCGACTCATTGAGCGCGATGTACACGATCGCAACTCTCGGGAAACGGTACAGCCTTTTCTGGTATATATCGCCATGTATGTAATATTCAGCGTAATAGCCGACATTGTTAAGGTCCACGATATCAAGGCCGCCGGATTCAAACAGGCTCCGAATCTCTTCTTGCTCCTCCATGAAGCGGAGGTCCAGTCCCTCTACGCCGGGCGCGCCTGACCAGCATTCCTTGTTCGCCTTAAGGAGCATGCCATTTCCGTGCTCCCATTCCTGCATGATGAACGGGCCTGTCCCGACTGTAACTTCCGGGTCGGTGCCGAAGCTGTCGCCCGCTTTCCTTACAGTATCCTCATCAAGGATCGACGCCGCAGGGGAAGCGAGGGAAGCGAGAAATGCCTGGAACGGCTTCTCAAGAGTAATGGTGAAGTCCAGGTCGCCCAGGACCTTTATCCCCTTAAAGTCTGTCGCTTCTCCTTTTTCAAGCGCTTCAGCCCCTTCGATGACCGCCGCGATCTCATGGCTCACTGTATCCGGATAAGTAAGAAGCCTTGTGAATGTATACTTAACGTCTGACGCTGTGAGATAGTTGCCGTTGCTGAATTGTATACCTTCCCTCAGGTGGAATGCATAGGTGCGGCCATCTTTCGAGACTTCCCATGATTCCGCAAGCGAAGGCACGATCTCTATATTGCCTTTGCCGTCGTCCTGCTGTGTCACCAGACGGTCAAAGACATTCCTCGGAACGGTGTAGCTCGTGGTCGTGCGCTGGAAGTCAGCAGTCTCCGGCTCGGTGTCCAGGATGACCGCGTAGCCTTCCAGATCAGCTTCCGCTTCATCAGCCTCCCCGCCATTATTAAAGACCGCTGCTGCTCCGCTGCCAGCCGAGCATGCTCCAAGGCAGCCCGCCGGTACGACAAGCGCAAGCAAAAGCGCGATCAATTTTACTACTGTACTTCTATTCATAAATATAACCTCTGGACATGCACGTGGCATGCCGATCAGGCGGACGTGCGCCCATCAGGAACACAAAAACGGCTGTCCGAACGAAACAGCCGCCTTACATATATGCTCAAGCTGAACAGGTGTGCCCGTCCGGCGCCTGACCGCTCTAGTAAGACGCCTTCGTACCGGACTTTTCCTGTCCCTGGCAGATACACCGGCCATTTCAAGTGGCAACATGCATCCTGACCGCGGCTCGTCTCCCGACTTATCCTTACTATCTAAAAATTGTCATGGCTTCACGGTTGCTTGACAGCCGGGCATCGCACCCCGTTCCGTTAGCCGCGTCATTCCAACAGAATCTTTACTTTTCTATGTGACTACAGATTAGCACCTGTCACCTTGCATGTCAATAAGGCAGGTCTAACCTGCAGATAAATGTGTTTTTGGGGACGGTTCTGTGTGTGTTTTTAGGGACGGTTCTGAAAAACACATTTTCTTAAGAAAGTGTGTTTTTCAGAACCGTCCCCAAAAACACACTCGACTTCTTCTGCGGCGGGTTATACACTGTAATATATAAAGGATTTGTTGTGACTTCGGAGGAGGTCGTTTGATATGGATGAGATCAGAAGGAACGAGGCGGAGCCGGCTACCATAGAGGCAAACAGGGCCTGGTATGATGAGCTGGATTTTGATGATGAAAATGAGAAAGCTTGTGCGGAAAAGGGCCTTATAGAGGCGCCGGAGGCTTTTATGGTGACGGACGCGGACGGGAATGTCGTCTGGGACGTGAAGGACTATGACTTCATGCGGGAGATGGACAAGGCACCGGACACGGTGAATCCGAGCCTTTGGCGGAACACTTTATACAACAGCTACGCGGGACTGTTTGAAGTGTGCGACGGGATATACCAGGTGCGCGGGTATGATATGGCGAACGCTACTTTCATCAGGACGGAGCACGGCTGGATCGTGTTTGACGTGCTGATGTGCCAGGAGGACATGGCGGACGCGAAGGCGCTCATGGAGAAGCACTTCGGGAAGCTGAATGTGGTCGCGGTGATGTACAGCCACTCGCACATCGACCATTACGGCGGGATATACGGCCTGATCAGCAAAGACGATGTAGCGGACGATAAGCTTCCGCTTGACGAGCAGCTTGCGAGCGGCAAGGTCGCCGTGCTCGCTCCGAAAGGTTTCCTGAAACATGCGGTAAGTGAGAATATCTATGCCGGGCCTGCAATGGGGCGCCGCGCGATGTATCAGTACGGGACGCTTCTTAAGCCTGGCGAAAAAGGCCGGATGTCGATAGGCATCGGTCTCGGTCAGGCGGTCGGAAAGACCGGGCTCGTGCCGCCGACATATGAAGTGTGCACCGACGAGACTTTGATGATAGACGGGCTGGAGATCCAGTTCCAGCTGACACCTGGCACCGAGGCGCCGGTCGAGATGAATGCGTATTTCCCGGCATATCGCGGACTCTGGCTGGCCGAAAACTGCACCGGGACCATGCATAACCTCTACACGCTCCGCGGCGCGCAGGTCCGGAACGCTGACGACTGGGCACGCTACATCCTCGAGGCCGAGCAGAAATTCGCCGACGTGACTGACGTTGTCTTCCAGTCGCATAACTGGCCTCACTGGGAGACCGCTGCGATCAAAGAATACATGGAGAATACGGCGGCTGTGTACAAATTCATAAATGACCAGACGCTTCATTATATAAACCTCGGCTACACGTCCGCGGAGATCTCGCACACGCTTAAGCTCCCTGAGAAGCTGAATAAGATCTGGTACACGCGCCAGTACTACGGAACGCTCAGCCACAACATCAAAGCGGTCTACCAGAAATACATGGGCTGGTATGACGCGAACCCGGTCAACCTGGATCCGCTCCCGCCGGAAAAATCCGCGAAGAAGCTTCTCCGCTACCTGATCGACCCCGCAGCAGTTCTAAAAAAAGCGCGTGAAGACTATGCGAATGGCGACTATCAGTGGGTCGCCCAGATCACACGCGACCTCGTGTTCGCCGATCCGTCCAACATGGAAGCCCGGCTTCTCTGCGCGGACGCCCTGGAGCAGCTTGGCTACCAGGCAGAGAGCGGCACCTGGAGAAACGCATACCTTACAGGCGCGCTGGAGCTCAGGACCGGGAACCAGGCTAACAACAGCAAATCATCGACGAGCGTCGACGGTCCGCGCAACATGTCAGTCTCCATGATGCTCGACTACATTGACATCTGCACCGACGCTATCGCCGCGCAGGATGACGACATCATGCTCGACCTCTTTGTGACAGATACAGATGAGAAGTTCCACATCGTGAGAAAAGCCGGCGTGCTCCTCGTATATAAAGGAAACGATGAGGCATGCCAGTGCGGAACCGAAGATGCGTCCGGATGCTGCGATGCTGCAAAAGAAGCCTGTGGGTGCTGCTGTGCCGCAGATGATGCCGGATGCAGCCTGACATGCACCAAAGCCCAATTCGCCGGCATGATGCTCGGTGACCCGGGCGCGGCAAAAGCCGCCGATATCAAAGGCGACCCGACTGTTGTCGCCCGCCTGTTCAAGTACATGGTGCGGTTCACCAGGGACTTCAATATCGTAGAGCCATAAGCCAATTTGATCTAAATAATATACTGAACGCCCGCGTACGGATCGCTATGATCTGTACGCGGGTTTTTACTGCTCTGATACAAAGTTGTCCCAAGTCATAATCTCAACATGTGGTAGTTATTATGATATGTTTTTAGAAATCTTGTCCGCTATTGTCCTGATATTAAAGATTAACTGGCATAAATCAATCCAAACAAAAGGATTTATGCCAGTTATTCGAAGTAAAATCTACAAGGTATGTACGTTATTTAGTGTGAAAAGTGGATTAACTACCACATTTTTTAACGATCCAAAAAAATCGCAAAATACTTATTGACAAACAATATTATACGTCGTATAGTATTAAACGAGAAATGACATGTCAGTAATTATTACTTGGTTTTTGAAAGGAGGCGCAAATGGCTTTCAAGATCGAATCGAATCTGCTCGACGCCTGCGCCCTCGCTATACTTAACAGAGGGGACACATACGGATATGAGATAACGCAGGAGATGAAGAAGGCGACGGATATTTCCGAGTCGACTCTCTACCCTGTCCTGCGCAGGCTCCAGCAGAATAAGCTCTGCTTCACATATGACCAGCCTTACCAGGGACGGAACAGAAGATATTATTCCATCACAGAAGGCGGTAAGCTGAAGCTTGAAGAGTACAAGGAAATGTGGACCGAGTACCGGGACGCGATAGAGTCGCTGCTCCTGCAGGAGCCGGCGGATGAAGCGGATGAAGCCGTGGATGCGGAAGCCGCGGCTGACGACAGCACGGTGACGCTGACGCTTGACGGCGACATGGATGAAAGGGGTGAAGATAATGAATAGACAGGATTTCATTGCATCTCTCAGGAAGGAGCTTTCCAAGCTGCCGCCGGAGGAGATCGCAGACGCTACGGAATTCTATGAAGAATATTTTGATGAGGTCCTGGATAAGCTGGATGTCGGGGGCCTGACGGATGAAGAGGCTGAGGCGAGGAGATCGAAGGCTGAGGCTGAGCTGATCGAGGAGATGGGGAGCCCGAAGTCATGTGCGAACCAGATCAAGGCGGAATACGCGTCGAAGATCCTCGAAGGGACCGACAAAGGTACAGCATCAGGATCAAAACCTTCGGTCGGTAATAAGATTTCAGCTGTATGGTGGATAATCATCGGCATCTGCACGGCGCCTGTATCGATACCTGTCCTGATCGGACTCATAGGAATGGTGTGCGGGATCGTGACCGGCCTGCTCGGCCTGATCGCAGGTCTGTTCACCGGGATCATCGCAGCGTTCACAGCAAGCATAGTCTGCTTCTTCTTCGGGATAAGCAACCTGGCTGTTTCAGTACCTGCAGCTATCATGCTCATCGGCATCGGCCTGATGGGGGCCGCCCTTTCAGCAGCCGCAATGGTCGGAGCGGTACTCGTCGTGAAGGAGATCGTACTTGCGCTCGTGCGCTTCGGCACAGAGCTCAATGAGAAGCGTAAAATGAAAAAGTTCAAGAAGCTCCAGAAAGGGGGCGAAGAGGCATGAAGAATATAAATAGTGTAGCAAAGTTCTTTATCGTCTGCGGAGTGATCTTCTGCATCGGCATGGTGCTGACGATCGGCGGAGCCGCTGCAGGCGGAGTCGACGGAATGAAGAAGATCGCAGAAAAAAATGACTGGATCAGCGACGGCCCGGGAGAACTGACATCCGATTATTATCTGGACGTTGATGGTTTTGATAAAGTAGATGTGAGCGGGGATGCGGACGTGTTCCTGGTGACTGAAAAGTACTTCACGGACAAAGACTGGCTGGATGATCATGACCTTGGCAGAGCACTCGCCACGATCGAAGGCTCCCCTGATCCTGAGGCAGGACAGGTGCTCGTCCTTCGCGGGGATCAAGTCGAAAAGCCCGAAGTTAAAACTGAAAAAGGGGTATTAACTATAAAGGCACCGGATATGGTGCACGACGGTATCAACTTAAACTTCTCCGACGTCATGGTGACACCGCAGGTGTACGTCTTCTGCAGGGACGACGAGCTTGAGAGCATCAAAGCGGACATGCTTTCCGGCGACCTTAACTGCACAGGGATCTCATTCAAGAAGGCTGACATTGATTCAGCAAGCGGAGACGTTTCCATGAAGGACGTTACCGGCAAGAGCGCTACTATGACACTTACATCCGGCGACGCTAAACTGTCCGGAAAGCTCTCTGACACCAATATCGACTGCAAGTCAGGAGACGTTAAGATGAGTGGAAAGCTGACAGGCGAGACTTTGATCTCTTTGGCATCCGGCGATGCCGAGATAGACGCCGAGCTCGCGGCTAAAGAATACACTCTCGATCTCAAGGCTATCTCCGGCGACCTCAAGATCAGCGACGGCGGCGAAGAAGAGGAGATCGACGAATATCCGGCTGAAGTCCAGCGCGGCGACGGCCCGAACAAGATCAAGATCGAGACAGCATCAGGCGATATTGACATAAGCTTCCAGATGC
>CAZBFD010000015.1:14990-17545 GCA_964491055.1 uncultured Eubacterium sp. | reverse complement strand
TATATGGCCCTCTCTGTTCAAGAGAGGGCCATTTCGTTGTTTTAGTCTTATTTATTAATCTGATTTTTCATTCTGATGCTGCTCGATAAGAGCATGATTTATGACAGCACCTGCAAAGAGAATAATGACCATGGCATTTAGCCACATGAGCACCAGGAACACAGATGCAAGTGGTCCATACAAGCTGGCGGCATTCCAGAAGTGCGGAATGATGAATGCAAACAGCGCTGTACATGCTGTCCAGCACAAACATGCGATAAGCGCTCCTGGAAGCTGGCTTTTAAACGTCTTACCCGCCGCAGGAAGGACTGCGTATATGAGAAGAATGACCAGAAACGAAAACGGAATGACTAACAGTGAGCTTATATCAAAGATATCATCTATGAATTCCAGTGTCGTGTCCAGAATGTCAGGCTCTATTTTTTCCAGTATGGACCATATGAGCTCAACTAAGGAATCACCGAGTATCTGGAATATCAGAAATGCTGGAATAAGAATTATAAGCAGCATAGTGAAGAGCATGCGCTTTATGATGCTCTGTATAAAGCTTATTGCAGATTTAACTATTACAGTTTTGGTTTCGGTATTTGTTTCCTGATTTTGCTCACTGTTATCAAGCTGATCCAGTCCTTCCTTGATAGCTGATATGCCTTTGCTCGCGTACCAAAGTGCTGTAACAGCTGCAATCACAGCCACAAGCCCGCCGGACTGATCCTTAAGCTCTGTTACTATGGATTTTATCAGGTCCCTGAAAGACTCAAGGTCAGGTATGACCTTAAACAATACATCAAGTGCATCATTTACCGAATAACCGGGAAGCAGGTTTATGACGGATATGATCAGGATCAGGAAAGGTATCGCAGCTGTAACGACCATCAGAGTTGCATAGCCCGAGTATGCAGTCATTTTATTGTTATTATATATTTCTACACCACGGGGGACCAGCTTCATTAAAAATGAGAGCAGATCATTCAGCCGGTCTTTTATTCGATCCATATCCAATCCACCTATTATAAGAATGTGATCTTTATTATTTATACTAATTATATGCAAAATACCACTATTGTTCAATGACATCATGCTTTATACTAGAATATGAAATAAAGCTGCTATTCATTGAATAGCATATAACGGAGAGAAATCATGAATTCAATTAAAGAGAAAATTCACTCATTCAAAGGCAATAATCTGCTGTGGATCATTTTCCTGGTCGTTATCCTGTATGTCATTCTGGCTCAATTCTTAGATGTAGGTGTTCTACTGATCACAAGAATAATTCCCGGCCAATCATCTTCGATGAAATTCATAAACGAGAGTTACACAACGACTATTGGATCAGTAATACTGCTTTTTATAGTCTGTCTTACAGTCAAGAAAAATCATTTCATATTCAGGTCATTTCTTCCTAAGGGAGCAGAAAAAGATCACAAGATAGAGGTCGTTGAGGACACGTATGAGCCTCCACAGGAGAATACTCCTAAGAACATGCTGATAGGACTGATCATAGGTTTCATCACAAACGGCGCTTGTGTTCTGTGTGCGTTTATCCATGGTGACCTGAAATTCTATCTTGATTTCAGCATAGCTATGGTACCGACGCTAATTTATGCTTTACTTATGGTGTTCATCCAGAGCTCATCGGAAGAGCTGTGGTGCAGGGGATTCTTGTATGAGAGGATCTGTATCCATTATCCATTGTGGGTGGCGGTGCTTGTAAACGGTGCTTTCTTCGGTTTTCTGCATATTTTCAATCCGGGTGCTACAGTTCTTGCGATTACCGACATCATCGTGTGCGGTTTATCGTATTCGCTGGTCAAGTGGTACACAGGAAGTATCTGGATGGCTATGGGCATACATACTATGTGGAATTTCACACAGAACTTCATTTTCGGCCTGCCTAACAGCGGGCTTGTATCAGAGACTTCGATATTCCATCTTGATGCGATGAACGCAGTGAGCAATCTGATCTATGATTACAATTTCGGCGTTGAGGGTGCGGTACCTGCGATTATTGTGGACACTGTGCTTGGGGCCGCATGCCTGCTCCTTGCGAAGAAAGACGGAAGACTGGGCGAGCTTACCATGAGCTATGAAAAGAAGGCGGAGCTTGCCAGACAGGCCGAGATAAATGATGCTCCAGTTATCCCTGATCAGGACAACTTATAACGGATGATAGCTTATGACATGCAAAAACTTCCCGATGCTCGCTCAGGGCATCGGGAAGCTTATTTATAACTGATTTACAGATCAGTGTCAGGAAATCTCAGCCTTTATCTGCTCTTTATTTTCATACATGGCTTTATCAGCTCTCTCAAACACGCTTTCTGCGCTGTCGTCAAGATCAGGGTCATAAATGGCATATCCTATTGCTGCATTTATCCTGAGCCATGGATCCGTTTTCCTGTTGCTTCTGACCGCTTTCAGGTCGCCGCGGAAACGTTTGATAAGGGATGATATATTGAGAAGATCATGATCCTTAAGTATGACAGCAAATTCATCCCCGCCGTATCTGTATACCGGCGACCGCTTGAATACGCTGCAGATGATGCTGCAGA
>CAZBFD010000015.1:9398-14890 GCA_964491055.1 uncultured Eubacterium sp. | reverse complement strand
GCTGCAGATGATGCTGCAGAGCTTGACTATAGCTTCATCACCGCATTCGTGTCCGTAATTATCGTTTGACATCTTGAGGTCATTCATATCTATTACTGCAATTCCGAAGTTTCCATATCCTCCGGATATCTCACTGTTCAGCTGTTCGATCGCTTCTTCATATGATCTCTTGTTCTTGACTCCTGTCAGCGGGTCTTTGTTCGCGTTCCTGGCCATCTCTTCGGCATACTCTCTCGTGTCACTCAGCTCACGCCTTGTAGAGAGCAAAGCCTCGATGTGATCATCTATATCTTTCTCCATTCAGCCATTGATTCCGCAAGTGTCTCGATCTCATCCCCGGTATGGATGTCGAGGTTGGAGAATGAATGTGACGCATTATCTGAATTAGAGTCTGAAGAATAGAATCGTATAGAGGCATCTGAAAGTGCGTTTATCGGCTTAATGATGGATCTGTCTACGAGCTTGATAACGATGAAAGCAGATATTCCGGCGAGCAGGGCTATCATGATGATAGCCATAGTCATATAGTAGCGCTCACTTTCGAGCAGGCTCTCGATCGAATAGTCCAGGCCTGCATAAGCGATGACTTCATTCTTGTAATCAAAGATCGGCATCGCAGTCGTAACGAGCACAGTACCGTCATCTGAATCGCTCATCAGCGAGCCGAAGCCGGACTCGATGTCGCCGGTGATCCTGAAGTCCGTATCATACAAAATCTCGAGCGTGCCCGGATCCCATACATCTTCATATGATCCGTCAACAAGATAAATAAGGCGCTTAGTCTTGACATCTGGGAAGGTTATATACAGGCATTCCACATGGGCGACGTCCTGCAGTCGCCTGAGCGAGCTTCGGAGCGACTCGAATTCCTCCATCTGCTGTACAGGTGCGTAATGGGCAAGATACTCCTCGTATCCCGGCTCATCCTCCTGATCGCTGATCATGCATTCTGAAGGATCAAGGCTCCGGTAAATACTGAGTACTTCTTTATTTAATGCTTTCACCTGAGATACATCAAGTGAGCGCGCGACGGTGTTCGCAAGGTCGGAACAGTGCGTCACATATTCAGAGCGCGCGATCTCAAGCGAGCCTCTGTAGAACAGCAAAACACTTGCGATACCTACTACAGTAAAGGCCGCAATCATGACGAGCATAGTCTTCTGTTTTAGTGATATTCTGTGCTTTGCTTTCATAACGAAAGTATTATATCACAATGATATTGAAATGGATTAAAAATCTAACTAAACTTATAATAGAAAAATTCAGTTGATAAAGATAGAATATAGACAGGACGAAATGATCTCGTGATGACTTTTTATAGAAAGGATATTTATCATGAAGATACTTTGTATAGGTGATTCTAACACTTACGGATATGATCCACGTTCATACCTTGGGGAAAGGTATCCGGAAGATGTGCGCTGGACCGGGAGGCTTACCGGCCATGACGTGATAAACTGGGGCATAAACGGAATAACGATCCCCCGTGATGCCTCTGTATACATCGATCTCATCGACCGCAAGGAGCCTGATCTCATCATCGTTATGCTCGGGACAAACGATATCCTTGAAGGTGCCGATGCCAGGGAGACATCTCACCGGATGGAAGAATTTCTCAATGCGATATGTGCAGCATCAAAACCTGTACTGCTCGTAGCTCCGCCGAATCTTCAGGACGGAGAATGGGTAGAGACCGAATCACAGAAAGTAGAATCGAGTAAGCTGGGTGCAGCATACCGCGAGCTTGCTGAGAAAAAAGGCTGCCGATTTGCCGATTCAGGCGAGTGGGGAATAGCGATCTCATTCGACGGAGTACATTTCCTGCCGGAAGGGCATAGAAGATTCGCGGAAAAACTCGAAGAAGTACTGAAAGCTGCTGAAAAAAGGAGAAATAAGAATAATGAAAAGAAGTGAAGTGCCGGTAGACCAGACATGGGACCTGACTCTTATTTATAAAAGCTCAGAAGATGCATGGAGCGACGCTGAAAAAGCAAAAAGTCTTGCCGATCAGCTGGAGCATGATTATAAAGGCAAGCTTAAGGACGCAAAGTCCATCGTGGACTGTCTTCATGTCTACGAGCAGATGAGTATGCTCGCGCAGAAGATGTATATCTACTTTTCTCTCAGCATGGAGACTGATTATTCGAATGCGGAGAGTGTCGCCAATGAGAGCAGGGCGGCGAGCATGCTCACTGATCTCCAGACAAAAGCCAGCTTCATTGAAAGTGAGATTCTTGAAGCTGACAATGATATTCTGAATGAAGCAGTAGAAAAGGGTGGTACTGTATCTCACTTCCTTAAGAAGATGCTGAGGAGAAAGCCTCATGTACTTCAGCCTGAAACGGAGAAAGCACTGGCTTCACTTGGAGAGTTTATGGAAACGCCATATCAGGTATACAACCAGGCAAAGCTGTCTGATATGAGATTCGATGATTTCGAAGTCAACGGAAAGAAATATCCTCTCAGCTATTCGCTATTCGAAGACAATTATGAATATGAGAAAGACACAGATGTCAGGAGATCTGCCTTCAGGCACTTCTCTGACAAGATAAAACAATATCAGAACGTGACGGCGGCGGCTTATAACGCACATGTCTGCAGGGACAAGCGCATCGCTGATCTCAGGGGATACAAAGATGTATACGACTATCTTCTGTTCGAGGAAGAGGTACCGAAAGAGCTGCATGACAGGCAGATCGACGTTATAATGGACAAGCTTGCCCCTCATATGAGAAAGTATGCCGAGCTTTTAAAGAAAGTATACAAGCTTGACCGCATGACTTATGCAGACCTCAAGCTTCCTGTTGACCCGGACTATGCCCCTGGAGTGACCAGGGAGAAGGCTGAGGAATATATAGCTGACGGCCTTTCTGTCATGGGCACAGAGTATGTGAATATGATCCATGAAGCGTTCAGAAAGAGATGGATCGACTTCGCGACAAACGACGGAAAGTGTACCGGCGGGTTCTGCGAGAGCCCTTATGGAGTACCTGCGTCATTTATTCTTCTTTCTTTCCAGGGCAAAATGTCTGATGTGTTCACGCTTGCTCATGAGCTTGGCCATGCTGGACATTTCATGTTGTGCAACAATGAACAGGGATTCTTTGACGTAGACGTGCCAAACTATTACGTAGAAGCGCCAAGCACAATAAACGAGCTTTTGATGACCGGACACCTGGCGAAGAACAGTGACGACCCGAGATTCAGGAGATGGGTGCTTGGAAACACTATCGGAAACACGTATTACCACAACTGTGTAACACACCTTCTCGAAGGTGCGTACCAGCGTGAAGTGTATAAGATAGTAGACGGCGGAGGAAGCGTCCAGGCAGAGACTCTGAATGACATCTACAGGAATGTGCTCAAGAAATTCTGGGGAGACACTGTCGAGCTTACTGACGGCGCGGAGCTTACATGGATGCGCCAGCCTCATTATTATCTGGGTCTGTACTCTTATTCATATTCAGCAAGCCTTACTATCGCGACCGGCATGTACAAGAGGATAATGGAAGAGGGCGAGACCGCGGTGGAAGACTGGAAGAAAGCCCTCAGGGCAGGCAGCACAGTCACCCCGATGGAGTTCGCGAAGATGGCAGGAGTCGATATCTCGACTGAGAAGCCGCTTATGGACATGATCAGCTACATCGGCTCAATGATAGACGAAATGTGTGAACTTACTGAACATATAGATCAGTAAATGTTATATACTATACTAAATAAGCAGAATGCTGCCGTTATGCATTAAATGAGGCAGCGAAAGGCAGGTAATGATTATGCCGGATACATTCCAACTGTTGAAACACGATGTTGCGGTAAAGATCGTAGAGGACGCCATGAAGATTGCCCGTCTGGACATACCGAAAGGTGCTGTCGCGGACTATATCCCCGAGCTTGGAAAGGTCGATCCGGACCAGCTTGGGATATGCATCTATCCGCTTCGGGGGAGCAAAATATCCATCGGTGACTATGACACAAGGTTCACTATGCAGTCGATCTCAAAGATCTTTTCACTCTGTATAGCTCTTGAGCTGTTCGGGCCGGAGAAGCTGTTCGAAAAGATCGGCGCAGAGCCGTCAGGCGAAGCTTTCAACTCACTTGTCGAGCTTGACCTGAACTCTAACAAGCCATATAACCCGCTGATAAACTCAGGAGCCATAGCCGTTGCAGGAATGCTCATCGAGGAAGTATCATTCCATGACATGCAGATATTCGCACGTGAGCTCTGTAATGATGACGAGATCAAGATAAACCGCGCGGTATATGATTCAGAAATGGCAAACTGCTCCAGGAACCGTGCGATCGCGTATCTCCTGGAGAGCAAGGGCATCATTGAAACTGATGTTGAGGATGCTCTGCGCTTCTATACCAAGATGTGCGCTCTTGAAACCAATGCCGAATCACTTGCTGCTTTCGCGAGCCGTCTTGCAAATGACGGCGTTGGCAATATCTCAGGAAAGCGTTATATCTCGAGCGAGACAGCAAGGATCGTCAAGACGCTCATGCTCACATGCGGAATGTACGACGGCTCCGGCACTTATGCGGTCGAAGTTGGCATCCCGACTAAATCAGGTGTTGGCGGAGGCCTTATGGCAGTATCAAACAAGCGCGCCGGGATCGGCGTTTTCGGGCCTGCTCTCGACGCGAAGGGAAACAGTATAGCGGGATGCAGGCTGCTTAAAGAAATCGCCCAGAAGCTCAGACTGTCGTTGTTCTATGATACAGATAACATTTCAGCTAAGCTTAAAGATTATTCACTTAATGAATTCTCAAAGGCAAGGCATAAAGACAAAAAATCATTCAGATAAGGAGAAACGGTATGTCGGTGGATTATGAAAAACAGGTCACGATGGATGCATCCGGATTCGTTGCTCTTGCTGATCTTGTTCCGGGCATCATACAGGAAATAAGGTATTATTCTACGTATAATTTCATCGGCGACAGGATCGACGGTTACGAGGAGCCGTGCGCACTCATGACTATAGAAGCTGCACGTGCTCTTAAGAATGCAGCAAATGAGGCGAATGTTATGGGATACCGCCTCAAGGTATTCGATGCCTATCGTCCGGCCGCGGCAGTAAGGCAGTTCGTGATGTGGGGTATCGAAGATACGGATGTCAGGATGAAGCCGTATTTCTATCCTGACCTTGAGAAACAGACGCTGTTTTCAGACGGATATATAGCAAAGAAGTCGACTCACAGCAGGGGAAGCACTGTTGATCTGACACTGATTGATATGAAGACTGGTAAGGAAGTCGATATGGGAAGCCCGTTCGACCTGTTCAGTGAGCTTTCACATCCTGATTATCAGGGAGAGGGGCTCACGAAGCAGCAATACGATAACAGGATGCTCCTTCAGGGGATAATGACGCGTGCAGGCTTTGATCCTATAGACTGTGAGTGGTGGCACTTCACACTTCACGACGAGCCGTACCCTGACACATACTTTGAATTCCCGGTGTCGTCAGCATATCTCAAGAAATGATCAAAACCTT
>CAZBFD010000015.1:0-9298 GCA_964491055.1 uncultured Eubacterium sp. | reverse complement strand
ATACATGCATATAACATAGACATTGATACAGCTGTATGGTAAAATTATTATTAACATACAGCTGTTTTATTACGGATGAAGAGTAACGGCACATGGACATCAAGCATAAGATCCGTCTGGCTCTACCAATAGTTTTGTATGGCGTGTTTTACATGCTTGCTTTTCATTTGCTCGAGCAAATTGACTACGAGTACTATTTCACACCTTATGTATGGATCGACCATGAGATACCATTCATACCGTGGTTCATATTCCCATATATCGCATGGTTCTTCTGGGTGCCTGGCATACTCTTATATCTTCTTATCCACGACGAATGGGAGTTCAAAAGATCAAGGAGCATGCTCATTATCGGCATGACTCTCTTCCTGCTGTTCTCAGCATTTTTCCCGACCAAGCTTTTCCTTAGGCCTTATGCCGACCCTAATGAGAGTATAGCGATGTGGCTCCTCTCAAAGCTTTACAGCGCAGATACTGCTACAAACGTCTTCCCAAGCATACATGTATATAATACCTGCTCGACACTTTATTCCATATTCATGAGCAAAGCGCGGCTGTTCCGGAATAAGTACTTCAGGATATTCGCCTCAATACTTTCGCTTTTGATATGTCTTTCAACAATGTTCATAAAACAGCATTCAATTGTTGACGTTGCCGGTGCGATCGTCATGTTTGTCATCGTTGCAGCGATAGTTCAGGAATACCATAAGAAACATGATCCGGCGTTAAAGCCGCATAATGATCAGCAGACGAAATAAAAGAAAGCAGGTGTATTATGAAGATTCTAAGCGTAATAATCCCGTCATACAACTCTGAGGATTACCTTGACCGCTGTGTCGATTCAGTCCTTAAGGGCGGCGAAGATGTAGAGATCATCATCGTAGATGACGGCTCAACGGACAGGACTGCTGAGATAGCAGATGAATATGCAGCAGAATATCCATCCATCGTAAGAGTCATACATAAAAAGAACGGCGGCCATGGCTCGACGATCAACGCTGGCATCAAAGCCGCTACGGGCTGGTTCTTCAAGGTTGTCGACAGCGACGACAGGCTGGATGAAGAAGGCCTGAAAAAAGTCCTTGACGTCCTGAAAAAGAGCATAGACAAGAATATGAAGCTGGACATGCTTCTCTGCAATTACGTTTATGACAAACAGGGCGCGAAGCATAAATTCGTTATGAAGCCAAAGGGGATACCTAAGGATAAGCTGCTCAACTGGGACGACATCAGGCATATACAGAAATACCATTATATTCTGATGCATTCGATCATCTACAGGACAGACCTCTTAAGGCTATGTGACCTGGAACTTCCGGAGCACACTTACTACGTAGATAATATCTACGCATTCCAGCCGCTGCCGTATGTAAAGACATTCTGCTACAAGGACATCGACCTTTACTGGTACTTTATCGGACGCGAAGGGCAGTCCGTGAGCGAAGAAAAGCTTGTAAAGCAGATTGACCAGTACATCTTCGTAACAAAGGTCATGACCAAGGTATATCAGGAAAGCAAGTACATCACAAGCAGCAAAGCCTGCCTCGACTACATGTTCAATTACCTTGAAATGATATTTGCTATAACATGCAATTTCCTTAATGTCGGTAATGATCCCGAAAACGAGAAAAAGAAAGAAGACCTATGGGCAGAAGCCGAGAGGATCGATCCGGGAACTACCGCGAGACTTAAACAACGCTTACTGACCATAATGACAAATCTTCCGGGCAGCGGCGGCCGCGCAGTCAGCAAGTACGGATACCGTGCGATATCAAAAGTATTCGGATTGAACTAAATATTGAAAGTGTGTTTTTGGGGACGGTTCTAAAAACACACAAACACATCAGGGGTAATTGAAATGAAGTATGATCTTGTAATTGTCGGTGCGGGTTTATACGGCGCTGTGACCGCGAGGCAGGCTATGGACAGGGGGCTTAAGGTCCTCGTCCTTGATAAGCGTGACCACATCGCGGGGAATGTATATACGGAGGATATCGAAGGTATACATGTCCACAAGTATGGGGCTCATATCTTCCATACAAATAATGAGAAGGTATGGGACTATGTCAGGAGATTCGCTGAGTTCAACAGGTTCACGAACTCTCCTGTAGCGAACTACAAGGGCGAGCTGTATTCGCTTCCGTTCAACATGTACACATTCAACAAGATGTGGGGCGTCGTGACTCCGGAGGAGGCTAAAGCAAAGATAAATGAGCAGGTCACTGCCGCCGGTATCGTGAAGCCTGAGAATCTTGAGGAGCAGGCCATATCTCTTGTCGGAACGGATATATATGAGAAGCTCATAAAAGGCTACACTCAGAAGCAGTGGGGAAGGGAATGCAAGGATCTTCCTGCATTCATTATAAAAAGGCTTCCTGTCCGCTACACATTTGATAACAACTATTTCAATGCTCTTTACCAGGGCATTCCTACAGGCGGATATACCCGGATGGTGGAGAGCATGCTCAAGGGAGCAGACGTCATGCTCGGGGAAGATTACCTGAAGAGAAAGAAACACTGGGATGCTCTTGCAGATCTTGTGATCTACACAGGACCGATCGATGCTTATTTCGGGTATTCACTCGGAGCTCTTGAATACAGATCTGTGAGGTTCGAGACAGAGGTCATTCCGATGCCTAACTTTCAGGGTAATGCTGCTGTTAATTACACTGATGCGGAGACTCCATGGACGAGGATAATAGAGCATAAGTGGTTCCAGTTCGGTAAGGATGATAACGGAAATGACCTTCCGGAAACTGTAATAAGCCGTGAGTTCAGTTCAGAATGGAAGCAGGGCGATGAACCTTATTATCCTGTGAACGACGACAGAAACAGCAGGCTTTACGCTGAATACAGGGAGATGGCTGAAGAAGAGGGCAAAGTTATCTTCGGAGGCAGATTAGGCGAATATAAGTACTACGACATGGATCAGGTAATTGCTGCGGCTCTATCTAGATCCGAGGAGTTATTTAATGTCTAGAGCGGAGTATTGCCTGTGTATTCGGCCCGCTTCCGCTTAGCTGCTCGTGCAGCGGTACTTAGCGCTCATGCGTCGCCAAAGCTCGCATTCGCTGAGTACCGGCCTCGCAGATGACCTCATACACGGGCAATGCACCGTTCTTTATTCATAAATGATGTTGTCTATTAATGAGGTGATATCATATGAAAAAGGTTTCGTTATCAACTAAGTGGATCTTCGCCATTGGCCAGCTGGGATGGTCTATTCTGGCCGGGATTATTTCGAATCTGCTGGTCAATTTCTATCTGCCGGATTCTACGGGCGATGGGATCATCACGTTTGTTACAAGTGCGACATTCGTCGGGCTGACTGTGATCGGTATCATAACAGCATGCGGTAGGGTAGTAGATGCGGTCACTGATCCGCTGATCGCAAATATGTCTGATAACTGCAAGAGTCCTCTGGGTAAAAGGATCCCGTTCATGAGGTATTCGGCGATTCCGTTTGCGGCGGTGACTGTGCTTATATTCTGCTGTCCGGTGCGTGGGGAATCTCCGGTAAATATCGTGTGGCTTGCAGTTACGATGGTGATATTCTATATCAGTATGACTGCGTACTGCACTCCTTATAATGCGCTGATCCCTGTCCTTGGGCGTGAGCAGAAGGACAGGATGGATATCTCTACATACATTGCTCTGACTTATATCCTTGGTACAGGTATAGCCTTCGGAGGCAAGATGATCTGGGAAGCTGTACAGGCTGCGACGGGGCTGGAGTATTATCTCTGTGCCAGGCTGACGCTTGCGGTGATCGCTCTTATCGCGCTGGTATGCATGCTGCTCCCGGCATTTCTGATCAAAGAGAAAGATTACGACGATACGCCGCCGGTCAAGGAGAACGCTTTCAAGTCACTTATCCAGACATTTGCGAACAAGCATTTCAGGGTCTTTGTCCTTTCGGACATCATATACTGGATCGGCATAACGATGTTCAACACAGGATTCATATATTACGTGGAGGTTTTGCTCAAGCTGAACAATTATATGGTCCTCTTCATCTTCATGACGTTCGTGACATTCGTATGCTACCCGATCGTGAACCTGCTCTCGCGTAAAGCCGGCAAGAAGAGTCTTCTGTTCTACGGTTTCGGCCTGTTTGCCGTCGCCTTCCTGGTGTCAGCGTTTGCAGGGATGATTCCGTTCATCCCTAACCTGATCTACGGTTTCATGATCTGCGTGCTCGTCGGTGTTCCACTCGCCGTGCTCGGCGTGATACCGCAGGCAATAGTCGCAGACATAGCAGAAAGCGATTGTATCGAGACCGGTGAGAACAGGGACGCAATGTTCTACGCCGCGCGCACGTTCGCTTTCAAGCTTGGCCAGTCGATCGCAATGATTGTATTCACATCGCTTGCTGTGATCGGACAATACACTGAAACAACTGCTGCAGGTGAGACTGTGATCCGGAACAACGGCACAGGATACCGCATAAGCCTCATAATCGCAATGGTACTCTGCATTGCCGCCATGGCAGTCATAAGCATGTACAATGAAGCCACCGTAATGAAGATAATCAATCAGGACCATGAGAGAAAGGGAGAAAACGATGATTGAGCTTATCTATGAGGCGGACGGAAAACGTGTCGATACGCTTTCATCAGATGACAACATGATCCTGCGGTCACGGTTCTCCAGGGGGCGCCGGATCGTTACGGTAAGGGCGATAAACAAAATCTCGCTAGTAAGAGCTACCGAAGAGATGCCGAGAGATTTCGACAAAGACGACCTTATCATGGCAAACGGGTATCAGTCCTGGACCGAGACAAAAGAGTTCACCAGGCGTGAATATATCAATGACCTTTCAATCATCCCGGAATTCCTGGTCGAGAAATACCATCTTCTGTCATATGGATCGCAGGCGTTCTGGACAAGCAGCAGAAAGATCCATGTAGGATTCGATTTTTCATATATAAAGGGCAGGCATCCGTTCTTTATCGGAAGCTATAACATACACAGCGCATATCTGCAGATCAGGTTCATGCAGGATATCAATATGATCATCCTGGAAAGCGATGTATGCGGGAAAGTGCTCTATCCAGGCGATGAATTCACGCTGTTCGACTATGTGATCGGTAAAGACGGAAACGACTATTTCGAAAGCTTTATTCCCGCTTCAGATCAGAAGCTGCTAGGCTATACATCCTGGTATAACTACTATCAGGATATAAACGAAAAGAAGATAAGCACAGTGCTTGAAAAGCTGGATGACAGGTTTCAGCTTTTCCAGATCGACGACGGTTATGAGACCTTTGTCGGGGACTGGCTTGATGTTGATAAAGAGAAGTTTCCTGGCGGGCTTCAGCCAGTTATGGAAAGAATACACAAAAAGGGGCTGCTCGCAGGTATCTGGCTTGCTCCGTTTGTAGCCGAGAAAGATTCTGCTGTTTTCAGAGAGCATCCTGACTGGATCGCAAGAGATGCGAGCAGTGAAGTGATATATGCCGGAAATAACTGGAGTGATTTCTGTCCGCTGGACCTGAGCAACTATGAAGTAAGACAGTACATAAGAGATTCATTAAGGCACTATGCAGACATGGGCTTTGATCTCTTCAAGCTGGACTTCCTGTACGCCGTTAATCTGGCGCCTCTTCCGGAAAAGACAAGATGCGAGACTTCAGAATTCGCTTATGACCTGATAAGAAAAGAACTGAAAGACAAGCTGATCCTCGGATGCGGCGCGACACTCGGAAACACGTTCTCAAAGTTCGACTATGTCAGGGTAGGAGCTGACGTATCACTGCTCTTCGACGGATGGCCGCAGTCAAAGCTGCTCCATCCTGAGAGAGTGTCGACAAGGCATACAATACAGAACACGATCTACAGGAGCTGCCTTGACGGGCACATGTTCCTGAACGACCCGGATGTATTTCTTATGAGGGATAAGAATATCAAGATGGTATTCAAGCAGAGGGCAGCACTTACGACAATAAACGCACTTTTCGGCTCCCTGCTAATGACATCAGACAACATCGCAGAATACGACATGCCGAAGATGTCCGTGGTCGAGCATGCTCTCGATCTTTTCAGGAATGCCAAGGTGCTCTCGTACAGCAGAAGAGGAAGATACATAGATATAGAATATGAATGCCACGGAATCGTTCAAAAGTTTACATACGATACTGTGAAAGGTGTTTTAACTGATAAAGTAAAGTAAAACCATATAATAGTGACATATGCCGATTGAAGCAGATTACCTAACCTTCAATCAGCATATATCGCACTTGCCGTATTAAAAGATATGTATTGGTATTACGTTATTACTTGTTGAAAAAGAAAAGGATTTTTTTAGATGAAAGTATTTACGGGTTTTATGAAGGGTGTCAACCTGGGCGGCTGGATATCTCAGTTTGATGTGTTCAGTGAGAAGCACTTCGAGTCGTTTGTTACGGAGGATGACGTTAAGAATATCGCGGATCTTGGCTTTGATCATGTGAGGGTGCCTGTCGACTATAATGTCCTGCAGGATGATGACGGGAATATCCGTGAGAATGGCTTCGGGTATCTGTTGAATTGCTATAGCTGGTGTGAGAAATATAGCCTTAACATGATCATTGATCTGCATGAATGCTATGGCTATTCTTTTGACCCGCTTAAGAAGAATGATAAGGTGAAGTTCTTCTATGACAGTGATCTTCAGGAGAGGTTCCTTGGTCTGTGGCGTGTAATTGCTGAGAAATTCAGTGATAAAACTGACAGGACAGCATTCGAGCCTTTGAATGAAGTTGTGCCTTTTGAAGTCCGGGATGCCTGGAATGACCTGGCAGGAAGGTATATCAAGGCAGTGCGGGAGATCGCACCGGAAGCGAGGATAATAATCGGAGGCGTTCGTTACAATAATGTTAATACTGTAAAGTATATAAATGTGCCTGTCGATGACAGGATAGTGTACAATTTCCACTGCTACGACCCACTAATTTTCACTCATCAGGGTGCATACTGGGTGGATGGGATGCCTGCTGAATTCAGGATCAGCTATCCTGATACACTCGGTGCATATAAGAAAGCAAGAATAGAATCCGGAGCGGGGATCGAGGATGATTACGACCTTGATCAGGAAAAGGTGATCGGTGAATGGTTCTTTGACCATATCTTCGCTCCTGCGGTAGAGAAGGCTGAGCATGATGGTGTTCCTCTGTACTGCGGGGAATACGGCGTAATAGAGCTTGCGGATAACGTGGACAAGCTCAGGTGGCTCAAGGATATACACACTGCTTTTATGAAACATGGAATAGGTCATGCTCTCTGGAATTATAAAGAAAAAGATTTCGGGTTCTGTGATGATAATTTCAGTGAGATAAGAGACAGGTTCATGGAGATAATCTGAAGAGCACGGAGCAATAGAAAACACAATGATAAAATCTTGTCAAACTGCTGATTTTTTCAACACTGAGAGCACATTAATTGATTGCAAAACTGTCTCATTGCGGATATAATTAAAATCAGATTAAAAGACTTGTCTGGCAGGCTGTGCTCCATAGCCGACGACTTTCTTTTACAGAACGTGAGCACGTGCCGGAATCACATTATTATTGATTGAATTTTGTTTTTGCTGCGCAGTGCCGTACTGGCTGCGGAGGTATAAAAGAGCAGGGTACAGATGCGGAGCATAAACAGTTTTTCAATACCGGCAGAAAAGGTTTTGATGACCGCGCCGGACCGGGGAGAAATAGCCACTCCCCGTTTCTATGCCGCGCCGCATGCATCAGTTCTTCTGTATGATGCAAAAGAACCGATGCATACGTTTCATCGGGCCGCTTTCGCCGGGGAAAATATCTTAGTTTTTATTGGTGTTTAGGAGGAAAAAGATGAAAACTAACATGAAGAAGATGCTGGTAGTCCTCGTTGCTGTAGCAATGGTACTCGGACTTGCAGCATGCGGTGGATCAGGCTCAGGCTCAGGTTCATCAAGCAAAGGCGACGGCTCCTCGATCACAGTGTTCAACTCCAAGATGGAGATTCAGGACCAGTTTGTTGAGCTTGCTAAGAAGTACACCGAAGAAACTGGTGTTGCTGTAGAAGTTTACTACTCACAGGACACAGTAGCTGCTCACCTGGCTACCAAGTATGCTTCCAAGGATCCATACACCATCAACATGGTAGACCCTAAGGACATCTATTCACTTGGTGCTCAGTACGGTGCTGACCTCAGCGACCAGGCATGGGTAAGCGATACAGACCAGGCTATCGAAGTCGATGGCAAGGTTCTCGGAATGCCTTCATGCATCGAAGCAAGAGGTCTTATCTACAATGGCGAAGCCATCAAGAAGGTAACCGGAAAAGACTTTGATCCTGCAAGCATCGTTACTCTTGACGACCTCAAGGCTCTGATCGAAGAGCTCAAGAAGGGCGGAATGGAGACACCTACAGCTATCATGAAGGAAGACTGGTCACTGGCTGCTCACTATCTTGCTCAGGTTTATGAAGAGAGACAGGATCCTGACGCATTTGCAGAACAGCTGAAGGCTGGAAATGTTGACCTCATGAAGGACGATAAGTTCAACATGCTTATGGACACATTCGATGTACTGAAAGAGAACAACATGTTCAAATCCGGTGCTATCTCTGTTGAGAGAGAGCAGGTAGAGCAGGCTCTGTCAGAAGGACAGGTCGCTATCATGTTCGGAGGCAACTGGGACGGCGTTCAGATCGTACAGTATGACTACACCGGTGGTGCTGGAATGATGCCTGTAGCACAGACTCCAGAAGATGATTACACAGGAATGCTCGTAGGCGGCGGCTCCAAGTACTTCTATGTAGATGCAAGTGAATACACTACAGAAGAAGACCAGAAGGCTGCTAAGGACTTCCTGCAGTGGCTCGTTGATTCTCAGGAAGGTAAGACATTCGTTTCTGAGACATGCGGAATGGTTTCCCCATTCAAGAGCAATGATGTAACATGCTCTGATGACCTTGGTGCTGCTGTAAAGAAGTATGCAGACGAGGGTAAGCTTGTTCCTAACTTCAATGGATGCCCGGATGACCACTATGCAGTTCTCGGTGCTGAGATGCAGAAGTATCTTGCTGACCAGTGCACACGTGAACAGCTTGCAGCAGCTATTCAGGATTACTGGAAGGCTCAGGCATAGTTTGAGCATTGAAGTTTTCACAGGTAAAACAGAGTAATGGGAGAACAATATGAAAAGGAACACATTTGGCTATAAGGTCAGACAGATCCTGATGTTTGCCGGTCCAGGCACGATTCTGTTCTTCGCTGTCGTGATAGTTCCATTTATCTATGGATTCTATCTGACATTCACGAGCTGGGACGGAGTTTCTCCGA
>CAZBFD010000014.1:0-17934 GCA_964491055.1 uncultured Eubacterium sp. | reverse complement strand
GATATGATTCCCGTACGCTTGCGGCGCTGGCAAAGAAAGCCGGAACAGATTTCATGGCATATACCATGGAATTTGATACGATCGAAGAGGGTGATGTTGAGATACCGCCAAAGATCTGCGAGACCCTTGGGATCGGACATGTATACGTTGAAAGAGACCGCAGTAACTACTCGAAGGAGCGTGAAGAGGAGTACATAAGATACATCTGCGGCCTGGTCCGCGATGAAGACCGGCTTTACTACGCATATGACCAGTTCAGGGATCTGACGAAGACCTGCGGCAGGTGTGTCCTGCTCAGGAGCGGCATCTGGCCGAATCTCGCGTATAAATACAGTCGGTTTTTCGATAATAACAGACCTGCAGATGAATTGTATCAGGAGTATCATATCGACGCCGGCAGTCTGGAATGGGACTCTCTGCATGAGTATTTCACATGGTGCGAAGAGCATCCGGAAAAAAGACTGGACCTTGCGAACAGGTTCTATCACGAGGTGAGAAGCGGCTGCTGGCTTGCATATATCGAGCAGGGATTCACCATGCTGGATGACGTCATATCGCTGGAACCGGTAAACTCCAGGGTGCTTCTGTCGATCCTTGCTGCCTTCAGCGAGGAGAGCCGTCTGGGCAAGAGACATCAGACGCTGATAACAGGGAAGGCATGTCCACAGTTAAGTGGTATTCCCTACGGCAACAGTATCAATAGAAAGGGATCCTTTGCGTCGTTACGGTCAAAAGCCAGACGCGCGTCAGACAGATTAAGGCAGATGGGATTCAGAAATGCTGTACAGCTATATGTAAAAATAATAAGAGAGCACTACAGGATATGGATTCTGAAAAGAAAACATTAATGGGCAACTTCAGCAGGATCACGAGGGCGATAAGCAGCTCGGGACTTGGACTGGTGATCAGTTTTATGATCACGCTCTTTCTGGTCCCGTATATCACAGAGATGATAAATGCTGAAGCATACGGTTGGGTGAAAGTGGCAAAAGATGCTGTAATGTACTGCTCTATGCTGATGCTGGCGATACAGGACTTTTCCACACGGTTCATCGGGTACAGCTACCATCGTAAAGACTATGACGATGCGAATATGTATTACAGTTCTGTGTTCTTCGGTAATACGGCCGTGGGCCTGCTGCTTTTCACAGCAGCAATGATCGTGATCATGAACCTGGACCGTTTTTTCCAGGTGTCGCCCGAACTTCTTACGGATGTTCAGCTGCTGCTGGTCTTTACCATGCTGAAATTCCTGCAGTCTACAGTTCTTGCCGTATTTGAATGCGGACCCGTGATCGCCAACCGCATGTATATTTCAGGGCGCTGCAAGCTCGCATCCTATCTGCTGGAGGCTGCGCTTCTAATATTTTTCTATCATTTTTTCAGCCCGCATGTATACTGGGTCGGGCTGGCGATACTGCTTTCTTCACTTGTAATAACTATCCCAAACTATATTATATGCAGTAAATGCACGCCGGAGCTTAAGATCAGGCCTGAAAACTTCAGTCTGAAGGCAGTGCGCAGACTTGTGGGTAACGGCATATGGGCTTCACTAAACACTGTAAGCAATTTACTGAACAACGGTCTTGACATCCTGGTGACCAACTGGCTCCTTGCTCCGCTAAGAATGGGACAGCTTGCCGTAGTTCAGAGCCTGAGCGTCATATACACTTCGATATACTCAATGGTATCGCCGGCATTCCAGCCTATGATACTGAAAAGCTATTCACAGGACAAGCATCAGGAAATGATGCGCTGGTTCTATCTGTCCATGAAGACGAGCAGCTGCCTCTGCAGCCTTCTTTTTGCAGGATTTTTCGCTTTGGGCAGGACATTCTATCAGCTGTGGGTCCCCGATCTGGATACGGAACTGCTGTACAGGCTGACGGTCATCGCGATGATACCGGCAATCACAGGAGGGATCATCGCACCAATGTATTACGCGTATACCATCAAAGTCAAGAAAATGATCCCGTTCTTCTTTTCCGCTGCCTGTGGACTTCTGAATGTCGTATCGATGCTCGTGCTTCTGAAAACGACAGATCTTGAACTCTATGCAGTTACAGGTACGACGGCGGTTTTTCTCGCATTTAACCATCTGATCTCGAACGCTCTTTATATCTGTCATGTTCTGGGTGAATCAAAAGCGGCATTCTATACGAGGGTCGTCAGATGTCTTGCCTCAGCGGTTTTGATGACTGCAGCGCTTAAACTGTCAGCGTGGCTGATCAGGCCGGAGGGATGGGTCATGCTCATACTCTGCGGAGTGCTGTGTGCGGCTGTCGGCGTCATCATAGGCGTGATGACAGTGTTCGACAGCAATGAGAGAAGAGGGATCATCGGTATCATAAGAAGGCGCATGGGTCGATGATCCGTATGTTTTGCATATTTTCGCAATGCATGGTATTATATAAGTTGTCTTGGAATTGATCCACACAATAAACTGTACGTGAAAGAACTATCCTGAATATGTATGGCGAAAGTACGGCAACCAGTGGATATACAGGGAATAATACCCTGCGTTACGGGTACCGGATCAGAGAACAGCAGAATACAGCAATGCAGCCCTGGGTCAAAGCGGCTGTTCTTTTAGTTATGTTTTGCGCACTGGGCTTTCCCGGTACTTACACAAGAGTGTTTGGCGACTGGCTGGAGGTCTTCACGCGCTATGGGATCTTTTTTCTTGAAATATTCCTTATGCTCGTTCTCTCGTCGAACAGGCTCGAAGAGATAAAGCTTATAAGCCTGAAGCCGCAGTATGTGCCCATCTACCTTTTTCTGGTATATATATTC
The DNA here is from genome assembly GCA_964491055.1 of uncultured Eubacterium sp. Classification (GTDB taxonomy): domain Bacteria; phylum Bacillota; class Clostridia; order Peptostreptococcales; family Anaerovoracaceae; genus Aminicella. The sequence goes on along the minus strand of CAZBFD010000014.1, from coordinate 15,141 downwards.
ACATTATCTATGATTGTTACTTCAGACAAAGGTGAAGAGGTGATATCATGCCTCCGGTTCAGCGTAACTGCTCTGTTTGGAATTTGGCTGGTGGATCATTTTGATCTGGAGGAGATGCTGGTTCTGATATATCAGGCGATGATACTATATGTTCTCGCTGCCGTAACGTTTGCAGTGCTTTTTCCGGGATATTATGAAAGAATGTCAGATCAGCAGAATGCCTTTCTCGGTCTGGTAGATACCAAGAATGTTTCGGGTATGATACTTGTGTTCGGTATCATAATGCAGATGCTGCTGTGGAAGGTCCTTACGAAGAAAAACGTCAGCGTGAGTGCGTTTTTCGTAGGTTTCCTTGCTTTTCAGATCTTCCTGATGGTATTGGCAGACAGCAAGGGAGCAATGGTCTACTGTGCGCTGATAGTAGGTTTGATTTTGTTTGTGGGCGATCGGTTCAGACTTAATATTGGGATGATATGCGTGATAGCAAGTATATTATTTTTGATATTTGCCATGACAATACTGCCGCTATTTGAGCCTCTCCTTAATGCCATTGGAAAAGATGCCACACTGACCGGGCGCGTGCCGCTCTGGAATCAGCTGATTGACATTATCAGAGAAAATCGTCCTCTTGCGGGTTATGGATATGCGCATTTCTGGTTTGACCAGGAAGCGTTGGACTTGCTTCATACAGGCTTCAGTAAGACCTCATACCTAAACCAGATGACGCTCGGATCGCACAACTGCTTGATTGAGCTTTGGATAAACACTGGACTGGTAGGACTTCTGGCTTTTTCGGCGATGTTGATCGCTGCATTTTCACGTTCAGGACAAATAAAAGGTGATAAATATGTTTTCTGTATGACATATATGGCTTTCTTCACCCTGTCCGGCTTCACTGAACGCTGCTGGGGAACATTTGGCTATAAGATGCTGTTCCTCTTTGCGGCGATCGCTATGGGATGTCAGAAGATGAATAATACAGCAGCTAATGTTATGGTGAATGACCGTTATTGAACCGATCAAAACCGGTCTCGTTGGAGGAGAAATGACAAGAGGATTATCATTTTTATCGCTGTTCGTGCTGGCAGCAGCAAATATCGCTCTTATAGTGTTTGCACCGGATACACTGTCGATGGTGATCATAGCAATGATGTTTCTGGTAGTGCTTCTGGCGTCAGGCTTCGGTCTGCTGCAGATGATCTCATTTACCCGTGGTTTCAATACCGGAAGGCAGACGATAAAGGATAATCTTGTTTCACCTACGGATTCGGCATGGAATGCTCTGATGGCGCTTGAAGAAATGTTCGGGCACAAAAAGCTAGATGCTCTGTTTGAGGATTACAAAGTGAAGATTAGATTTCAGCGTGAATCCGAGCAGACGCTGAATGAGCTTGACGATTACATAAATGAAGACACTGTCGCTCAGAGATGCTGGAACGGTGTAGTCGCCCAGGTGCCAGGGACGCTGACAGGTATAGGAGTTCTGGGTACGTTCATAGGACTGCTCACAGGTATCGGCTCTGTAGGGTTCTCATCGGCAGAGGCTGCCATGGAGAGTATACAGGCACTGATCTCAGGTATTAATGTGGCTTTCTATACTTCTATCGCCGGTATCATCATGTCGATCCTGTTTAACATCTTCTACAGGATGATATGGAATGTGACCATGCGCGAACTCGACATCTATCTGGACGATTTCCATAAATATGTGATCCCGACGGTAGATGAGCAGGAACGTTACAAGGAGCAGCTCCACAGAGAATATGTGCTTGAGAGACTTGAACGAATACCTCGCGAGATGCCGGCCGGGGCTTCCGGCGGCGGTAAGGCGAGCACCATGCCGGGGATCAATGTCAACTCAGACAGCATGAATGAGAAGATACTGCTTCCACAGATAATCCAGGGCATCAAAAACAACGAATTCAGCTACGCGCTGTCTCCTAAGCACGACATACATACCCGCGAAATAATAAGTGCTGAAGCCATCATAAGGTGGAATCATAAAAAGCTTGGAAGCATACCCCAGAACATATTTATGCCTATCATAGAGGACAATGGCCTGATCACAAAGATCAGCCGTCAGATCTGGGAAGATGTCTGCAGGCAGATAAAGGAATGGGAGGACAACAATATACCTTATGTACCTATTGCATTGAATATAACCAAAGTCGATCTTCTGTCAGATAAAGGTGATATCAGTGAATTCTTCAAGTTCATGCTGAATAAGTACAATATTCCCCCACGCATGATAGAGATAGAAATAGCCATGAATGCGTTCGTCGACGCAAAGGAAGTGGCTGTAGAGAGTGTAAATGCTTTCAGGGCAAAGGGATTCAAAGTTATACTCGATAAATTCGACGGCAACTTTGTGCCTCTGGATGCGATAGAAAATCTCAAGGTAGATGAATACAAACTGACTGTATCAGGATATGATACGAAAGATTCATGCACTATTATTGAAGAGGCTTATGACCAGGCCAGAATAAGGTCAGTCATAATGGACTGTGAAGGTGTTAAATCAATGGAACAGGTCAAGGCTCTCAGAAAAGGAGGATGCAGGGTCGCGCAGGGAGGATTCTTCTCTCCGCTTATTAAACCGGATGAATTCGTAAAGTCACAGATACAGGATAATAACTGAGGTCAACAGGAATGAAACGCAAAGAGAAGGCAAAAAATCAGGGAGAAGGAATAGAATACTGGAAGTCGTCATCTGACCTGATGACTGCTCTTATTCTTGTGCTCCTGCTTATTATCATGTTCCTGATCCTTTATATACTCGAAATGCCGAATCAGGAATATACCGAGCAGCACAGAAACGAATATGAGGAGACGGGAGAAGCAGAAAGCGACAGGAACATCGGAGACGGACGATGGTATAGAGAGACCAACGAAAACGAACAAGATCATGAAGAAGATGATGACGATGGCGGCGGCGGAGGCGGCAACGGCAACGGCGATGACGACGGTACCGGCGAAGATGATCCGGGAGAAGGTGATGGAAGCAAGTCTGCCGTGCTGGCGTCACTTGTTGACGGCGAGACCGGGAAAGCGATACCTGCCAAGGGCGTGACATTCGAGCTTTATTCTGATTCTAAAGCGCTTACTGTCCTCAATACATATTATCCGAAAAAGAAATCATACAGGACGTATAAGACAGACGAAGAGGGGCAGTTCTACCTGCCTGAAAAAGTGCTGGCGACTTCATATTATTTCCATCAGCTGTCTGATTTTAATGGATATGATATAGCAGACAAGGTGGAATTCACCATCGACGGGGCATACGACTGGCCGGACCCATTTCTTGTCAAGATCCCTATGTATCCTCTGCGCGATATCATAAGGATCCAGATGATCGACCAGGACAACGGACAGGCTGTGCCTGGTGGTACCTTTGAGGTAATAGCCAAGGAGGATATTACCACGCTTGACGATACCGTCAGGGTCAAAAAGGGTGAAACTGCAGGGACTATCACCTGTGATGATAAGGGCTATGGTGAGAGCGGACGCCTCTATCTTGGGAAATACAAGGTGGTTCAGAAGGACATTCCTCAATATTATTCAAGTAATGATCAGGAGATCGATGTCACGCTGAAAGATCTGACCAGCAGCGGTGAGAATAATGACGAAGATGAAAAGACTGGAAGCGAGAGCGGCAGCGGCGAAAACGACACCGACCAGAGAGCCGCGTCAGACGATGAAGAATCGATCGACTATAACAATCTGAACACCGTAAGGGCGGAGAAGACAAGGATAACATTTATCCTTACTGATGAGCTTACAGGTGAAGTTGTATCCGGTGCGGTGTACGATGTTAGCGGTCCTAATATCGATGAGCAGCGGACAACTGACGAGAGTGGGCAGATCGTTCTCGATGAGGTCGAGAAGGATGGAACATACGAGTTTTCTCAGGTATCTGCTCCGGGGGATTATATCGCCTCTGTTGATCCTGTAAAGGTAAAGGTATCGAATAAAGGAAGGATCGGTAAAGAAGCAAAGGCTGATGTGGAAGCCACCAACAGACTTCTGCGCCTTGATGTCGGCGTACGCGACGCCATACTCAGAACGCATCTCCTGGATATGAAAGTGGAGCTCTTCACGTCAGGCGGCAAGGCAGTGGATACATGGACGACAAATGGTTCATTCCGCGAGATCACCGGTCTGGAACAGGGCGATTACTATGTGAACCTCAATGGTGACGCCTCAAAGAAATACAAGGTGACGGTGACGGATACCGCCGCTATACAGACCCTTAGTGTCGATCTGTTTACGACACAGAGTTATATAGTGATAGGCGGAGGAGCTGCTGCAGCAACAGTATTATTACTGGTACTGGGCATATTGATCGGAAGGGCAAGGAAAAGACGCAGAAAAGAAGAGGTCACAAAAGCGGCAGAGGATCAGGATGAAGGATCCGATGATGGAACAGAAGAGGTCCAGACTGAGGAAAAGCCGGAAAAGGGAGAGTAGCAGATGCTTGAGACTGCATATGAGCAGGTACAGATCTATCTTATATACCTGCTGATCATATCGATACCGCTTGCGTTTGTATGCCGAATGCAGACAAAGTCGATCGCAAGCCGGGTCATCGCAATGCTCATCGTTTTCACCATGAGCCTCTCTCTGGCATGGCTGCTGATCCTGCTGTGCAGCTTTATGTATGTGCTGAACGGGTTATTTGTAATAACTCTGACCATATCTAGCAGTCTGCTGTTATATTCTGCCTATCAGCTGTTTATTGAAGACGGACCGCATAGAGTCATAAAGTATATGTTTATCGGATACAGCGCTGCAGTATTGGTGGTGACCCTCATTTCTCGTATGGGTACAAGTAATAACAGGGTATTCGTTGATATATTTAACAGCCTTTATGTTGCTGTTTCGTTAAGTGATCCTGAGATGACTGAGCACTTCCTTTTAAACATACTGATGTTCGTTCCGTTTGGAGCACTGTACGTGATGATGACCCCGTCTGCCCGTCAGGTTGAAGCTGAGCAGAGTGAGACTCCGTCAGCTCCGGCCGGATATGGCTACGGGTATGGCCAGGAAATGATGGACGAACCTGACGATACGCAGCGTGTAGCTGAAAGACACTGGACCGCAGCATTTTTCTTTGGTGTTGCATATTCTTCAATAATAGAATCATTGCAGCTGGTATTTTCAATGGGTGAATGCGATATGCTGGACGTTGTAGCCAACTCATTCGGAGCATTGGCAGGATCGTTACTGGGACTCGCAGGCAGGAGGTTTGTAAAATATAAATGAATAACGGAATGCAGCTTCGCGTAAGCGATCTTTTATACGCTATGAAGAAGAGATGGAAGCTCATAGTTTTGCTGACAATTATAGGGCTTCTGCTCGGCATAGCGGCAACTGGAGTACAGTATCTTCAGGGGAGCATGAGCCGGAACTACAGGATCACTGCTTCTGCTGTTTTTATTACTGAAAGTAAAGAGGGTACATATCAGGACAAGCTCACATATCCATTGTATAACGACTATCTTCTCTCAGAGGAGATGACAGAGTCTGTAACTTATATTCTTACAAGCAACAGAATGCTGAATGATGTGTTGACCAGGACCAATCTGACAGGTATAAAAACTACTGATATCAGGAACAATCTTAAGATATCAAGAGAGGGAGACACGCCTGTTATTGAGCTGACGCTCAATTGGAGAAGCTCGGAAGAGGGCATAAGAATAATGACTGCACTACTTACAGATTCAACAGGTGTGATCAGAGATACGCTCTCACGAGGAAAGTTATCCGTGATAGACCAGCCTACCGCGAGACGTATCGTAGGCGGCGGAGTTGAGGCCCCGCTGTGGGGTGTAATGCTCTTGCTGGGATTCTGGCTGGGCATAGGCATTATCGTGCTCAATCTTCTGATGAGACCGAAGCTTATCAACCTGAACGACATCCCAATGGAGTTCGGACTGGAGACGCTTGGTGTTGTAAGTAAGGATGACGCATATTTCAGATCAGATGAAGATATCATGATAAGAGGGCCAAGGACAAAGGTACGCCAGCAGTTCGCCTCTACAGCGTATATTATAATGAACCGCCTTGGGACCAGGAAAAAGAACCATGTTGTTTATGTGACATCAGCTGCACGAAAAGAGGGAAGGACAAGCGTTGCATGCAACCTGGCCGTACAGATCGCTGCTACTGAGAAGAAAGTGCTGCTCATAGATTTTGATGTTCACAATCCTGAAGCAGGAAAGGTCTTCCTCCCAACGGTCGAGATAGAACATTCTTTCAATGGTCTGTACCGCGGAGATATAGAAGAACGTGAGGCGATCGTACATATCAACGGATACCTCGACATACTGCCGATGATACTGGAGCTTAATCCGGTACCGATGGATAAATCATCATTCGATCTTATCGAAAGATTTACCGGCATGTATGATTACGTTATTATAGATGCGCCTCCGGTAGGCGTTGCTTCTGAAGCACTTAGCCTTAATCAGATAGCCGACGCCGCCATAATGGTGATCGGGTTCGATATGACGACAAAGATGGATATCAGGGCTGCTCTTGAGAAGCTTGATAAATCCGGATGTCCGATCTTAGGATGTGTAGTCAATCAGGAAGAGGCTATAGAGGGACTCACCGCATTTGACGGTAAATCCAAGAACAGAAACAGACGCGGAGCTGCTCAGGACGATGATTCACTGGCAAAGAGCATGACCAGCGGATCCGGGCACATCTACGCCGGCAGCAGCGGCGCTAAGCCAACGACATCATATCAGATAATGACTGAATCGTTCGGGAAGCGTGAACAAAAGAGCAATGACAGGGAGCGTCTTGATGAATTGCTCGAGTTCAGTTTGAAGGATAATGCTGATGCCGGAGGCTCTGGCGAGGGATCCGAAACGCCTGCAACTAATGATACAGAGAAAGAATAAAAGCGTTCTGTGAAAGATGACAGATCAGAAGAGATACATCAATACAGCCAGGGGCATTGCGATACTTCTGGTGATCCTGGGACATTCGATAACTGAAGATATGGCGGCAGCATCACTGCCTGCTTTCGTACTGCGGATATTTGTATACAGTGTCCATATGCCTGTTTTTTTCTTTATATCCGGTTATCTGTTTCAGATAAAAGAGCAGGATTACTTCAGCTTGCCATTAAAGAAATACACAGTATCAAAGTTCCGCAGGCTTATGGTACCGTACATATCATTCTCGATCATCAATTACCTTATACTTTATGCGGCGGCGTTAGTACCAGGTATCTCGGGCATACTTGAGAGTCACGGATATGTATGCGGCACCATAGCGGACAGCCTCTTTCAGATACTGACTTTTCAGGGGCATCTTGATACTCATCTGTGGTTTTGTTATGTAATGTTTCTGATACTGTGTATAAACCGCCTGTTTATCAGAAACAACACCCGTATCACTCTGATTATAATGCTGGCGGTATATGCATTCTGGAGTATGTGGAAGACCGGCGGCGGAGATGTTCCTTATCTGGTCAGCCACTGCATGCACTATTTATATGTTTTCTGCGCAGGAAGGCTGTGGAGAAGGTATGAATGTGAGCAGGAGAGACGAGGAAAGGGCATACAGAATCAGTTAGCATCTATATCCGGTCTGATCCTCGCTGCTGCATTTACAGTACAGATAATAGCGGAGAAGGCACAGATGATCCCACTGAAGTCGGCACTTTTACCTATAGTCGAGCTGTCGGGATGTGTCTTTATTATCTTCTTAGCCTCAAAGAAGATAAGGCTGCTGAAAACAGATATATCGTTTCATATGTCGGAGTTTCTGGAATATACAGGCAGAAGTGATGTATCTTTTCCGATATATCTGCTGCACATGCCGTTCATAGTATCAGGAAGCGTGGTCGTGCTATCAAGGGCGGGACTGCCTATGCCGTTAGTGGTATTATTGAGCACTATGATTGGATTCTCCGTATCGCTTCTTATACGTAAAGTGCTGTATGGTTCATCATTGCTGAAAGCGTTGCTTTTTGGCATCAGTCCGCAAAAAGAAATACGAGGCTGATATGCCTGGGAAGGGACACGAATTGTATAACAAGGAGAACGATTCCGGAAACAGGCGTATATTGCTTGTTTTTTCTGTCTGTATTATCGCTTTGGCAGTATTCGTCATATGGATCACGTCTGATGAAAAAGTCGCAAGGCCTTCAGTAAACGGAGCTCTTCATGTGGAGGGAACTCACCTTGTCGACGAGGCGGCTGAGCGTGTGGTATTAAGAGGCGTTAGTACGCACGGCCTCACATGGTTCCCTCAGTTCGACGATGAATCTGTATTCAGGCAGCTGTCGGAGGGCTGGAACAGCAACCTTATCCGTCTTGCCATGTACAGTACGGAGTACTGTAATGGTAAGAAGAACGAAAGCCTGGATCTGGCGATAAGGGGAGTGGACGCCGCGATCGTCGCGGATATGTATGTACTGGTAGACTGGCATGTTCTTGGTGATAAAGATCCGAATGTATATGCCGAGGAAGCTGCGGATTTCTTCGACTTCATGACCAGAAGGTACAGCGGCGTTCCTAATGTTATTTACGAAATCTGCAATGAGCCCAACGGAGACACGAAATGGGAAGATGTGAAACGATACGCTGATCACATTATTCCTGTGATCCGCGCTAATTCGCCGGATGCGGTGGTTATGGTCGGAACGCCTGAGTTCTGCCAGGATCTGGAGTCGGTCTTCAGTGATCCGCTCGATGCGGAAAATGTAATGTATACGTGCCATTTCTATGCCGGTACGCATTATGACGAGCTGCAGACGGAGCTGGATGACGCGGTAAGCAGGGGCCTTCCCGTATTTATCACAGAGTGCGGGATCACCGAGGCGGAAGGCGACGGCCGCGACTATGACAATTCAGCAAAGTGGTTTTCTTATCTGAGGAAGCACGATATGGGTTTTGCTGTCTGGAGCCTTTCGAATAAAGACGAACCGTCAGCCATGGTCAAGCCGATGGTGACGGACTTCGTACCGCTTGTCGGCAGCAAGCTTACAGACACAGGCCTCTGGGTGAGGGAACTGGTACGGGGCATGGATCCCGAGCTGATACCGGATCCTGATAAAGAAGACCTTACTTTTCAGGACAGAAACCCGGTCAGCAGGCTGATATACCGGCTTAAAATGAAATACCGGGAATTTTCAGGGAAATAGCGCAGGACTTTTAAAGCAGTGACATCAGGAGAGTGTGTGTGGCTCCGCGAAATTACGACAATCCTTTTAAATATATGAACTTTGTTCTGACAGATGTTCTGTGTCTGCAGATCGCTTTTGTATTGGCTCATTTTGTGATCACGCGTGAGTTCAGCAGTCCTTTCGTTGCAGAGAATAATATTTTTCTGCTTGCGGTAATGACGGTCTGTCATATTCTTGCCATCGTCTTTTCCTTTAATTACGAGACCATAATAAGACGGGGGCCATATGAGGAGATAGTCAATGTCCTGAGGACCGCCACTATGATGTTTGTGATGGTGCTCGTCTACCTTTTCGTGTTACAGCAGACAAAGGTCATCTCGAGACTGATGTTCGGATGGACCACCGTGCTCTATGTGGCGGTGGACTGGCTTGGAAGGACGCTTGAAAAAAGACGGATCAAATGGAAAGACCGTAACAACAGAGGTAAAACGTATTCGACAGTCCTCATGACGGACAGCGGTCATGCAGATAAAGTTATGCAGAGAATGTCCGAGCTTGATTTCAGCCGTGAACGCAAGATCGGCGCCATATTGCTGACAGATGACAACAGCGGAGAGGCCCTGGAAAGTAAATACAACATTCCTGTCTACCACATGGATGATGAGATGAAAAAGCGCATCCAGAAGGGGTGGGTAGATGAGGTGTTCTGCTATCAGCCATCAGATATGATCGTTGACACTGATCTTCTGAATTCATTTGTTGATATGGGTCTCACGGTCCATATGTGTCCCGAGAGGCTGAACGATTCGTATATGCCTACAGAGGTAAACACTATCGGAAACTTTACCGTTCTTACGAGCCGGATCAGATTCTTCCCGACCGGACAGGTCATAATCAAGCGTCTGATGGATATAGCGGGCGGCATAGTCGGATGTGTGATAACTCTTATACTCATGGTCATTATCGGGCCGCTCATATACATCAAGTCTCCGGGACCGGTCATTTTCTCGCAGGTAAGGATCGGGAGAAGCGGACGCAAATTCAGAATGTATAAGTTCCGCAGCATGTATATGGACGCGGAAAAGAGACGCTCTGATCTGATGGAACAGAACAAGATCGAGGACGGAAGGATGTTCAAGATCGATGATGACCCGCGCATAATCGGATCTGAGAAAAAAGACAAGAACGGCAGGCCGTGCGGGATAGGGAACTTCATCAGAAATACATCAATAGATGAATTTCCTCAGTTCTGGAATGTGCTGAAGGGTGATATGTCACTCGTGGGGACGAGGCCGCCTCTTCCCGATGAATGGGAAAAATACGATCCGCATCACCGAGCCCGCATGACGGTCAATCCGGGGATCACGGGCCTATGGCAGATAAGCGGGAGGAGCGAGATCACAGACTTCGAAGAAGTGGTGAAATTAGACCTCGAGTATATCCGGACATGGGATATCAAGCTCGATATCAAAATAATACTGAAGACGATAGTCGTCGTTCTGAAAGGCAGAGGCGCAGAGTGATCTGGACAGTCTCTGTCTTTTTCATGTTATCGTTTCTGCTGATCTCAGAGCTGCTGTATGAAGTCGTCTATGCTCTGCACCAGAGCGCCGGTGTTTGACTTGTAGTCAAGGTACTGTGAAGATTTTGCTGTCTTAATTGCTTCATCGAGTGTATCGCAGTCCTGCCATTCACAGATCAGCCCTGATTGGCTGAACTGATTCAGAAGCTGGAGCTGATGGTCGTCTACGTGCTCGCCGTATCGGGCCAGCCGCGGCACTGCGATCACTTTCTTATGTTTCTTTACAGCGTTGATGATCACCCCGGTGCCGCCGTGCGTGATCACGATGTCTGCCTGGTCAAGCTGCGAGTTGAACTGATCTCTGTCAAGAAAAGGCTTGCTGGAGAAGTTTTTGATCTGGTACGTTGAGTAGCCTGTCTGTGCGAAGAGATCATCTGTGATACGGCCTTGTCCGACCAGATCGTCAAGCGCCTTGAGCAGGCGGTCGAACTGGAATTTCTGTGAACCGACTGTTATAAATATGTTCATTGATGAGAGACCTTTCAGTTATGGTTTTGATGTGATCAGTAGATGCCGCCCTTGAATATCGCGTTCGGATAAACGTCGAGCATGGATTCCCACTGTACGTAGAACTGGTCGGCGAACCGATAGAGCAGCTTCCCGCTCTGTGTGGGGGTCGAGACCTTCGCGAATGATTCGATATAGATCAGCTTCTTCCCGAGCAGCTTGGCGAGGAGGCAGATCGGCACCATGGCCAGTACACCCGTGGTGATGACCACATCCGGCTTCTCGCGGAGGAGTATCTTCAGGGACTGGAATGATATCTGAACCATTTTGAAAGGGAACGCGCGCTCCTTACGGTTCACCTGCGTTATGTAATATATCTTGCGGTCTCCGGCTGAAAGGCGGTATTCGGTGTTTTCGGTAACTATAAAGCTGTCGTACTTATTCATGAGCGGCGAGAGCATCATGAGCTGCTCAAAATGGCCGCCGGTAGACGCGGCAAAACATAGCTTTTTCTTATTCATAGGTCATCTTCACCTTCGATCTTTTCATGATGGATCGGTCTGCACGTCGAATATGTGCATCCACTTCTCCAGACAGATGTAGCGGAAAAGGCCGATATCGTCTTTGCCGCGTGTCAGCTTGTCCCAGTCATCTGCTATTTTCTGACGGTCGATGTACTTGCCTGATCTGAAGTCCGAAGCTTCAAAAACGGCTTTATATTCATCGCTGTGTGATGCGATCCAGGAATTCTCCGGAGTGTAGAATCCGATCTTGTCGCGGCGGCTTCGGATGATGTCAGGCATATCAAGGGCTTTTCGCATGAGAGCCTTGGAGTATCCGTCGCTGATCTTTGCGTTCAGAGGCAGGTTCATGGCGTACTCGACCAGCCTGTAGTCGAGGAAGGGCAGCCGGTCTTCGATGCTGAATGCCATGGAATTCCGGTCGACATATCTGAGCAGCGCCGGCAGCACTATCCGATCAAAATCATTCAGAAGGAACCTCTCGTTGTTTTCATAGCTGCTCGTCAGAGTACGGTCTGAAAAGCCGGACTCAAGGTAGCGGTGGCGTATGTCGCTGCTGCTGGTTTTGCCCATAAACTGGCGGATCATGTTGAGATCGGCTGATAGAGACACGTTCTTCCCCTTGCGCATATATGGAAGATAGTAGAATATCTCTTTTGCGGCGCGGCCAAGCTTCATTTCATGCATGAGCCGCTTTATGTAGTACACACGGGCTTTGCGATAGCCGCAGAGTATCTCGTCTGCGCCCTGACCGTCAAGGAGCACCCTGACGCCATTCTCGTGTGCAAGTTTCATCACGCAGTAAGAAGCGTACATGCTTGTGGAGACGAACGGCTCGTCCTGGGTATAGATCAGGTGGTCGAGATCGCTGAACAGAGTGTCGCCGGTCGGATATGTGAACTGAGCGTCGACTCCGGTCCTTGAAACTACTGCATCTATGAATTGACGCTCATCGTTCGGATCGCCAATATAACAGGAGGAGAATGTCTTCTGTCCGCTGCCTGCGTTACGCTCTTTAAGCTGGCGGCTGCTCTCACAGACGATCGAAGACGAGTCCAGGCCGCCGGACAGGCAGCTTCCCACGGAGACATCAGACCTGAGCCTGAGCCTGACCGAATCCTGGAACAGGTGGCGGAACTCCATGACCATGTCGTCTGTGACGTCGCCTATGAGCTGCTCTGAATATGGGACCTCGTAGTAGCGGCTGATCTTCTGGCTGCCGGAAAGGTCCACGCGCATGAAGCAGCCTGCCGGCAGGCGGTAGATGCCGTCAAAGAACGTTTCGTCAGTGCAGTCCACGAAGCCATTCACAAGATAATCGAAAATAACAGTATCATTCGCTGTCCGCCTGATATCGTCATCCCGCAGGAGAGACTTGAGCTCTGACGCAAAAACGAGATATCCGGGCAGGTTCGTATAGTATAATGGCTTCACTCCGAACCGGTCGCGGGACAGGAACAGGTCATTCGTCTTCCTGTCGTATATCGCGATCGCCCAGAATCCGTTGAAGCGGTCAAGGCATTTTTCGCCCCAGTGGTCGTAGGCGGCGAGGACCACCTCGGTATCCGAGCTGGTATGGAAGGCGTACCCGGCTTTGATCAGTTCGTCTCGTATCTCGATGTAATTGTATATCTCGCCGTTGAACACCATTACATAGCGGTCGCCGTACTGCATGGGCTGATATCCGCCGCTCGACAGATCGATTATGGACAGGCGCACGTGGCCCAGGCCTGCCGGTCCTTCAATAAACGTGCCGCGGCTGTCGGGGCCCCTGTGGACCTGCGCTCCGTTCATATCGTCCAGCAGCCTCTGTCTGTCCTGCAGTTTATTCTTTATGTCGTAGATGCCGCAAATTCCGCACATATTTTCCTCCGGATCACCTGTCGGCGCGTTTGTCTTCTTTTCGGCGTGACTTTCCGATAGTATTGAGAAACGCATCGGCGCATCTCTTCCATGAGAAGTTCTCAATGATCCTCTGCGAGCTTTCATCAAGCTCCTCCTCAGATGGGTAAGGGCCGCAGATCCACTCCACCACATCGTCGTCGCTCTCGCACAGGCAGTGACCGCAGAGGCCCCTGAGAGTAAGGTCAGGTCCGAGGGCCTTGCGGGCGGCGACCGAAGTGCCGTAGTACACGGCCTCCATTATCGCCATGCCGAATATCTCAGCCGTGCTCATATTGATGTAGTAGTCAGACATGCGGTATATTTTCCACATGTCGTCGAAGGGCACGCGGTCAATAACAGTCACGCGGTCTTCAAGGCCGAACTCTCTGATCTTCTGGAGCACCTGCTCGCGAAGCGGCCCTTTTCCAACGATGAGCAGCCGGAAGTTCTTCCTCTCCCTGCCCTTTTTCCGAGCATGCTCGAGCACTTCTATCAGATCTACAGGGCGCTTGTCGATCTCCATTCTGGCTACGCAGCAGAGCACCGTATCACCTGCATCAAAACCATATTCTTTACGGAGCTCCGCCTTTGTGTAATTCCTGTAGTCACTTTTCAGCATATGAGGATTAAGGCCGACCGGCGCGACAGTGATATCACGAGCACCCAGCGCCTCAAGCTCCATTCTTGCAGGTTCTGTCTTTGCGAGCACAGGGATCTTCCTATACAGCCGTAAAGTACCCATACCCGATAATAAATTCATTATTTTTCCGCGAAGAGTGGGGTACACGCTGAAGGTGGTCCCCACATAAGGCACGAAGCAGATATCATGCTTGACGCAGTATCTGTATACATGCGGAATGAAGAGCTGCTGGTCGCTGAAGCAGAGCAGCCCATCGAGATCGCTGTCGATATCAGACGTCCTGATATAGCCATGTTTACTGAACCGCGCCAGTGGTATATAGCGGATCGTCAGTCTCTCAGCAAGCTGCTCTACAACAAAAGGCTCTCCCTTACGGACGCCCTTGTAAATGATGACGGTGTGCCCCATATCATTCAGCTGCTGACCCAGTCCGATCTCCTGACTGTTGTAAAAGCCCTTCTTGCCGAAGTCATTAAGAATTGTACACAGGATACCAAGTTTCATCTGCAGTTGCTCTCCATCTGGTCATTTCAACAACAAGTACAAGTATATCATAATCCTGAGGAGAGGCGGACGTTTTTTTGGACCGCATGAACAGTAATGAATCATTCAGATGTCTTCAGAGATCCGCCGGTGTCAGATCATTCACAGCACTTGACTTTTAAATGACGTTGCTGTAATATATTAGATACACAATTAAATTGCTAAAGACTGTGACGGAGACAGTAGCGCGGCGGTGAAAAGGTCCAAGCGAGCCGGGGACGGTGAGAGCCCGGTACTGAAGTAGCGCTGTGATGAAGATCACTCCCGAGTCGCGCGGCAGAAAGCGAACCCGTGAATAAGCCGCGACGGCCCTCCCCCGTTATCAGGAGAGCATATGATGGTATGCGTTTTGTAGCAGGTGGTTTACACGCGGAAACTATGT
>CAZBFD010000013.1:13360-17982 GCA_964491055.1 uncultured Eubacterium sp. | reverse complement strand
GCCGCGACAGCCGTAAATGAAGCGTTATCAGATGTGCCGCCGCCCTGCAGCTTGACCTGAGAAGAGCTGTTTGCCGCAAGCTCGCCGGCACGGTTTTGATGCTCGCCGCCGCCGAACGCCTGCTCAAGCTTCCTGTAGATAAAGTCAGGATCGCCGTTACGCTGCACCTGGTCCTTCTCAAGGTTCGTGATGAGCACGTTCTCCGCCGGCAGCTGAGCACGTGTGATCGGCATGTAGCGCTCATCCGTCTCAAAGATGAAAAAGTCCGCGTCGATCCTGCCTGTGAGCGTGCTCGCCTTGATGAGAGCTGTAGCTATGCCGAAAATAAGGTTGGCGCCCTCAAGATTGGACACCACCTTTTTGCCGTTAACTGTAAAAATATGGTTGATAAGATTGTTCGTGGTCGACTTTCCGTTCGTTCCCGTAATAAAGAGAACTTTGGAGCAGTCGATCCCCTTCTTCCAGAAGTGCTTCACCATCTGCTTGTCGATCTTCATAGCCCACTGGCCAGCCAGGTTTGACCCCCTCGACTTGTCGATGATGCTCACCAGGAAATTTATCATCTTACCGAACCAGAGCGCGATAATGAATTTCATTCTGTCTCCTGTGAATATGCTGTTATCGTTAAGAACATCTCCCGGCGCTATATGTGCCGGAAGATGCTTTTCACTTTAATGCGCTGGCAGGACCTGCATTGTAAATGCATGCCCCGTCAAACGTACTCTGCTCAATCGCCCGATCAGCCTGGTGGCCACGTCATCTTGCGCTTTCCAAGTATGTGGAAGTGCAGGTGCTTTACTGTCTGTCCACCTTCGTCACCGGTGTTGATCACCACTCTGTAGCCCGCATCGAGTCCGCGCTCAGCTGCAAGCTTAGGGATCGTCAGCATGATGTGGCTGATCAGCTCCTTATCCTCTTCTGTCGCGGCGTCAAGCGACTCAATATGCTTCTTCGGAACTACCAGAAAATGCACAGGCGCCTGCGGCTCCAGGTCGTTAAATGCAACGATCAGCTCATCCTCATAGATCAGGTCAGTCCCGATCTCGTGGTTCGCGATGCTGCAGAAAATACAATCCGCCATTCCTGTCTCCTCTCCTGCCGCTTATCGGCATTATTGATTTCTCTGATTTAGTATATCACGAATGCACTCGCCGGTTTTCTTATATTTAGCTAAGGAAACAATATGTTCCCAGTTATGCCTGTATATCTGCAGATACAAATCCAGTGATTTTCTAGCTTACCATAGTGTATTTAATCAATTCCCTGTGAATTTGTACCCATACTAGTTTATTAAACAAGTGTTTTCAGCACTATGTTAGGTACAAATCCAACCGTTTTCCCTATGACTATAGTGAAAATCAATACAATTAAATAAATATGTACCCTGGCATAAAAACTTGATTTTTCTTCAATAAAAAACTCGACGCTCAGATTTCGTCACAGAGCGATTTTAACTCCGATATTGATCAATTCCCCAGCCATTCCTTCTTTATACAATCTAGTGAGTTTAACATCCGCGAACTCGCCGGGCCTGACACCCGGCTCATCAGCCGGCACATAGACCTTTATGTAGTTGTCGGTGTAGCCGGTGAGCATACCGTGCTCGTCCTTCTCGAACAAAACCCTGCGCGTCTGGCCGATGCACTTCTCACAGAATGCCCGGGCCGTCTCTTCAGCCATATCGATCAAAACCCTGCTGCGCTGGTTTTTGATCATTTCGTCCACCTGGTCCGGCATCGAAGCAGCTCTCGTCCCGCGGCGGACTGAATATTTGAAGACGTGTGTCTTGATAAGCTCTGAGTCGCGGACGAGGTCAACGCTCCGCTGGAAGTCTTCCTCTGTCTCACCCGGGAACCCGACGATTATGTCGGCTGATATGCCGTAATACGGATCCTGCCCGCGGAGCCTCCTTACGATCTCGAGATAATCCTCGTGAGTGTAATGCCTGTTCATTCCGGCGAGCACGCTGTCGGATCCGCTCTGCGCAGACAGGTGCAGGTGGTGGCAGAGCCTGCTGTACTTGAGCAGTCCCGCCGCATAATCAGCATCTACTACAGTTGGCTCAAGTGAAGAAAGGCGGATCCTGAAATCTCCATCCATTTCATCCATCGACTCGATCAGAGGCGCGATGCCGCCGTACCCCAGGTCATTCCCGTAAAGAGCGGTGTTTATCCCTGTAAGTACGATCTCTTTGTAGCCGCGCCCGACCAGACCGTGCACTTCCTGCACGATCTCGTCCCGCGCCCGGCTTCTCACCTTTCCGCGGGCGAACGGAATGATGCAGTATGAGCAGAACCTGTCGCATCCTTCCTGTATTTTTATGAATGCGCGCGTCCGTCCTTCCATTTCAGAGATGACTCCGAGCTCTTCATACCTGTTCAGCTGGTCATATGGCTTAACGTCAATAACATTTTCATGCCTCATGTCATAGTCTACAATATCTATATTATCGTCAGCCATTTTCTCTTCTTCACAGTTCCTGCTAGAGCCCGAAGCATTTGCTGCATCATCACTTTCAAAGCCCGTGTCGCTTGCAATTGCTGTATTTGCTGTTTCTCTGGCCCGCAGCATATCCTCGACCAGCTTAAGTATCTCACTCTTCTCATCAGTCCCTGTGACGATGTCCACACCCTCTATCGAAGCGACTGCTTCTTTATCCATCTGGGCGTAGCACCCTGTCACGGCAATTACAGCGTCTGGGTTAAGCTTATGTGCTTTTCTTATGAACTGCCGTGATTTCCGATCGGCCATGTTCGTGACCGTGCACGTATTCACAACGTAAACGTCCGCAGCCTCATCCTCTGATACCACATCAAAACCAGCACGCCTGAATTGTTCACGCATGCTTTCGGTCTCATACTGATTCACTTTGCATCCCAGAGTGTAAAAAGCCGCTTTCATCATTTCTCCGCCATGTTATTCTGCCGGCCATAATCGCCAGTCATGTCAATTATTTCTCCGCTATTATGCAGCACCATTCACCGTCGTGCATCACTTCAATAATTGTTAGCCCGGCGTTCTCAAACGCGGACCTTACCATTTCCTCTTTTTCATTCAGTATCCCTGATGAAACGAGCACTCCGCACTTCTTCATGTGAGCCGCAAGTCCCCCGGCTATCATGCACAGGAGCTCAGCCATCAGGTTTGCGGCAACGATATCAGCCTGGTAATTGACGCCCTTCGTCACGTCGCCCACTTCGGCCCTGCACACATCAGAAGTCCCGTTCAGCTCAAAGTTCTCTTCTGATACTCGTACCGCCTCTTCATCGATATCCACTCCGAGCACGTCAGCTGCGCCAAGCCTGGCACCCGCTATAGAAAGAATGCCGGAGCCGCATCCCGCGTCGAGCATGCTCGCGCCAGGCGTGATATATTTCTCAAGAGCTTTAATGCACATTGACGTCGTTTCATGCGTCCCTGTCCCGAATGCCATCCCCGGGTCGATCTCTATCACGATCTCGCCTTCAGCAGGCTCATACTCTTCCCAGGTCGGCTTGACGACGATCCTGTCCGATATATGTGCAGGCTTAAAGTATTCTTTCCACTTATCTTTCCAGAGAGAGTCGTCCTTCACCTCACTGGTCACCGTGATCTTGCCCGGATCCTGACCTTCGCCGTATACACCATCATCAAAATCTTTTTTAAGCTTCTCCATCGCGCCGCTTACGGCTGCGACGAACCCATGATCAGAAAGAGCGTGATAGATGTGGATCTCCGGAGTCTTTCCGATGTCCGCCGCGACCTTCGCGTCCACGTAGTCCCACTCATACGTCTCCTTGTCCGCCATGATCTCTTCCGCGTCATGCGGGTCACGCACTTCCGCGTCATCGATCCCGATCATGTCAAGCGCCGCGAGCGCCGGCTCGATCGCACACCTGTTAAGCTTTATCGTAATTTCAAGATACTTCATAATTCCACCTGTTTTTAACCTCCGAAAGGGGACAGTCCCTTTTCGGAGCGTGTTTTGATTATAACCTCCGAAAGGGGACTGTCCCTTTTCGGAGCTCGTTTCGGAGCTTGTTAATAAAAAAGGAGCAAGGTGTTGCTCCTGAATATATTGGGTCTGCTCTCCATAAAGCCTATTTAAGCGACGATTTGTGGAGATAGTAACCTTTCCACTTGCCGGACGCGATCTCGTACCAGCCGTTTTCGAGGTCCTTGACTTTGACTTTTTCACCGTTGTTGAGCCTGCCGACCTCGCTGTAGCCTGTCCCGCGGCCTGTCCTTACAGCTGCGAATCCGTCCCATGCGTCGACTGTGAAAGTCTGGACATAATCGCCTGTGTCACCGTCCTCATCGTCGTCATCGTCGTCTTCATCATCGTCGTCAGCTTCATCGTCATCATCCGCCGGATCTTCATCATCGGAGTCATCATCAGGATCATCAGAGTACTTTTCGTTGATCTCATCATCATCGTAGAATTCCTGATCATCCTTCATGTCGTCGTCAAGATCTGTCCCCTCGTCATCAAAATCATCGGCGTCGCTCTCGTCTTCTTCCTGTATGTCTTCTATCTCCTCGCTTTTCGGGGCGCTTGCGATCGTGCTGTTCTTGATCCAGTAGCTGAAACTGAAGATAAGGGCTGTGCCAATAGCAAGCCATAAGACTGCCAGTATGGCAAG